>JBGSLY010000446.1:0-5118 GCA_041740435.1 Parasphingorhabdus sp. | reverse complement strand
CAACGGTGGAGCAACGATTTGGCGCCTTGCCCTATGGATTGCCGGTCCCAGGATTGCCGGATTTTGATTTAAAGCAAGTGATGGCCCTTGCACCGGCCGCTTTCACCATTGCTTTTCTGGCCGGTATCGAATCGCTATTGTCGGCGATGGTGGCCGACCGGATGATTGGCAGCGCGCACCGCTCCAATGCCGAGCTGCTGGCACAGGGCGCAGCAAACATCGCTTCCCCGCTTTTTGGCGGCCTTCCGGCAACGGGAGCGATTGCCCGGACCGCAACCAATATCAACGCTGGGGGCAAGACGCCGGTTGCCGGGATGGTCCATGCCTTGGCCATCTTGGCCGCCATGCTGGTGGCGGCCCCGCTGGCGGGTGCGCTGGCCCTGCCCGCTTTGGCGGGGCTGTTAATGGTCACCGCTTGGACGATGAGCGACCCCCATCGCTGGCCTCAGCGGCTAAAACTGCCACGAGCGGATTTGGCTGTTCTGTGCCTTACCGCGCTGCTGACGGTATTGGCCGATCTCACTCTGGCGATTTCGGTGGGCACAATTTTGGGGCTGGGTATCCGAATGGCCCGGGGAGAAATTGAGCCGCCGAAATGGAATATTCCGTTTAGATAAGGTTGGGAGCCGACCCCTATTTGACTGAATATGGTGCGCCCGACGGGATTCGAACCCATGGCCCCCAGATTAGGAATCTGATGCTCTATCCTGCTGAGCTACGGGCGCGATGGTTTGGGAATTACCTGTGCGGCGCGGGAAAGGCCAGTGTCAATTTTTTCGGTCTGGCGGGATAATCGGCAGCGGCAGCGGCGCGATGGCGATGCCTTCCTCCAGCAATTCGCTGGCTTCTTTGGCGCTGGCCTGACCGTGAATGAGCCGGTCTTCCTGCTCCCCATAATGGATAGCGCGGGCGGTGTCGGCAAATTTGTCGCCCACATGTTCCGATTTCGCCAACAGCTGATGTTGCAATTCGGCAATCTTGCTTATCACCTCGATCATCTCTGCGGGCATGGCTGGTGCATTGGATACCGTTGCGGGCAAAGCTTCTTCGGAAGATACAGTATCAACAGAGGCGCGCGATTGATTGCCTTTGGCACCGACCTTAGGCACCGAAAGGGCCCGCTCGACCTGCCCCGATCCGCATACCGGGCAGCAGAGAAGCCCTTTAGCCTGCTGTTCGGCATAATCACCTGCCGAACCGAACCAGCCTTCGAAGTCATGTCCTTTGGGCGCGCAGCGCAGGTCAAAGACGATCATGCGGCCACCGCCGCCGCACCAATATGTTGCCGATTGGCCAGCGAAGGCACTTTGGCCCGCACCGCCGCGATCTCGTTCAGATCAATGGTGCAAAAGCTTAGCCCGCTATCCCGTCCCATGTCGAGCAGCACCCGGCCCCACGGATCGATGACGAGCGAATGGCCATAGGTCTTCCGCCCATCGGCATGCGCGCCGCTTTGTGCTGCAGCAACGACGAAGCAGCCGGTTTCGATCGCCCGTGCGCGCTGCAATACGTGCCAATGCGCTTCGCCGGTTGGGACGGTAAATGCCGCTGGGATCGAAAGTATCTCGGCTCCGGCCTCGGCAAGGCGGCTGTAAAGATCGGGGAAACGCAGGTCATAGCAAACTGACAAGCCGATTTTGGCGATACCCATATCGGCGACCACGGCTTGCTGTCCCCGATCAAAAGCATCAGATTCACGCCAGACCTGTCCGGGGCCAAGGTCGACATCGAAAAGATGGATTTTGTCATAGCGGGCAATGATTGCCCCAGCGGAATTGATCACAAAGCTGCGGTTGACCCGTTTGTTGGCCCCCGGCTGCGGCAACAAAGCGAGAGACCCCAGCATGACCGTTATCGCATGCGTCCGCGCCGCTTCGCATACTGCGGCCAGCACTTGGTCATGCGCCTCGACCACCATATGTGCCGCCGAACGCGCGCGGTCACGGTCGAGCAAGCCCGACATTTCCGGTGTGAATATAATCTCCGCGCCATCTTGCGCCGCTTGGGCAATTGCCGCCACGAGCGCATCGGCGTTTTCCAGCGGGTCAATACCGCTGGTCATCTGAGAAATGGCGATTTTCATCAGCTATCCGGCCAGCAACGCATCCAGCTTGCCGGCGCGTTCCAGCTGCGCCAGATCGTCCGATCCGCCAATATGCTGATCGTTGATGAAAATCTGTGGCACCGTCGAACTGCCCCCGGACCGGGACAGCATTTCCTGCCTTTTCGGGCCGCCCATGGTAATATCTGTTTCGGTAAAACTGACATTTTTGGACGACAGCAAAAACTTCGACCGCGCGCAATAGCCGCAGGTAAATTTGGTGTAGATTTCCACTTTCGCCACAATCTGCTCCTGAAATTCTTCGGGCCGCGATGCCGACTGGGCCTATGTGGACTGCGTCTGCGCAAAATTCAACATTTCACTGCACCGCGTCATCGAGCACCCGTGCCCAGCAGAAAATCACAACCGACTTTGCCCCTGCCTTTTTCAGCAAGCGCGCGCAGGCGGAACTGGTGGTGCCGCTGGTATAGACATCGTCGACAAGGATAATGGCCGCGCCGCGGATCTGCGGCTCCTTGCCTGCTGCTATCCGGAATGCGCCTTTTACCGTCTGTGCCCGCTGTTTGCCGGTCATCGAGCGTAGCGGCGGGGTAGGACGGTGGCGTTGCAGCCAGCCTGTCTCCACCCGGTGACCCGTTCGCTTTGCCAGCGACCGAGCGATCAGCACCGATTGGTTAAACCCCCGCGACCACAAGCGCCATCGGTGCAGCGGCACCGGAACCAGCACAGCATCTTCGGCGAATTCCTCTATGAAGCGAACCTGATGCGATGCGATCAATTCCGCCATCCCCAATTGCCGCCCGTATTTGAGCCGCATGGGAATTTGCCGGGACAAATCGTCATAGACAGTGACCGCTCGGACGCCGTCATGGGCCGGGCTATGCTCTAGACAAGGGCCGCAGATCATGTCGCCGGGTCGGTTGAAGGCAAAGGGCCTTCCGCAACTGCTGCACCAGGGCGGGACGATGAAATCGAGCGCTTGCCAGCACGGCCCACAAAACCGGTTGTCATCATCGACCGTGACCCCGCACCCGGGGCAGCGCGGCGGCAGCGCAAATTCCAGCAACTGACGAACAGGAAAGGGCCAAGATGACATTCCCCCTTGTCGCCATAACACCGGCGGGGCACAAGAGGCTATGGACAGCGCCGCCCCAGAGCTTTTCGACCGGTCTCGCCGCCGGACCGTGCGGAACCGGGCTTGGCGGGCGAATAGCTACCGCGATTTCTACAACTCCCACATTGCCGATGAAATCCGCGAACGGTTAATGTTCGTGCAGCGTGATTTTGCCGATGCCCTGCTGATAGGGTCGGTATCCGACGATTTTGCCGATTGGTTGACGCAGCGCGGCACGCAATGTTTTTTTGCCGATAGCGCCGATGCGCCGATCAACAACCGCAGCGGCGTGTGGTGCGATGAGGACCGCCTGCCTTTCGCCGATCACAGCTTCGATTTGATCATCAGTGTCGGAGTTTTTGACAGCATCAACGATGTGCCGGGGGCGCTGATACTTTCGCGCCGGATTTTGCGGCCCGACGGTCTTTTTCTGGCCGGTTTTCCTGGCGGCGATGGCATGGGAAGCCTGCGTATCAGCATGATCGCGGCGGAAGGGGACCGGGTTGCGCCGCATTTCCACCCGCGTATCGACGTGCGGTCGGCGGGCGATTTGCTGCAACGGGCGGGGTTTGCAATGCCGGTTGCCGATTCGGTATCATTGACTGTCCGATACCGTAGTCTGGCGCAATATCTGGCCGATTTGCGGGATGGTGGCTATTCCAGCGCCTTAAGGGAACGCCAGACGCCCGCGACCAAAACCATTTATCGCGCGTTGCAGAACGCTTGGGCAAACGGTC
Organism: Parasphingorhabdus sp.; assembly: GCA_041740435.1. Lineage (GTDB taxonomy): Bacteria > Pseudomonadota > Alphaproteobacteria > Sphingomonadales > Sphingomonadaceae > Parasphingorhabdus. The sequence goes on along the minus strand of JBGSLY010000446.1, from coordinate 1,205 downwards.
AAGAAGAAATCCAAGAATGCATTTTTTTGAGTGGCTGGGCACCCCATCCCGATCAACCCAAAGCCGCACGGCGCGGCAGCGCGACCGTGTCGCTGGCCAAGGCCTTGCCCTCCAAAGCATAGCGGAACATTGAGGCGGCGATTGGGGACTTACAGATACAGTTTCAGTTGCTCCAGCAAGGGGCGGTCCGCAGGCGGCATTGGCAATTCCCCAAGGGCGGCCATATCAACCCATTGTATTTGCTGATTTTCTTTGCCTGCCGGTGTGCCCTCCCAGTGACGACACAGGAACAGCAGCAGCAGCAATTGGCGCGTCCCCAAAGGTTCGCTGACAAAGCCCGCTGGGGTCAGATCATGGCTCGATATGACAATATCCAGCTCCTCGGCAATTTCCCGGACCAGCGCCGATTGCGGTGTTTCCTGCGGCTCGATCTTGCCGCCGGGAAACTCCCATAGACCCGCCATGGATTTGCCCTCTGGGCGCTGTTGCACCAGAATCCGGCCTTGCGGATCGAGCAAGGCCAGCGCCGCCACGGGGATGATTGTCGGAATTTTTGTCAAAATTTTGCCGCCCGGAAAGAATTTGTTAATGCAAATATGAAAAAAAGGCCTTGTTCGCTTCTTGAGAGAGAACCTTTAGAGCCGTTTGCGAGATAATAATGACGACTTTCATAATTCGCCTTTTGAAGTCTCGCAAGGCTGCAACCGCAGTGGAATACGGCTTGATTGTGTCATTGATCGTGATTGCCGCCATGGTGGCGATCCAGCAGATGAGCAATACGACTGTTAGCATCTGGAACAATGTTTCCGAAGAGTTTGTTAACAATTCGTAAGGGTTTTTGCGATAGACTGTGAATGTTGAGTTGTTCAACGGGTAATTGAAGTTCGACTATATAGGAGACCAGACATGAATTTCGTACGTAAGATGATCAAAGACAAAAAGGGTGCCACCGCAATCGAGTATGGCCTGATCGCCGCTCTGATCGCCGTTGCTGCTATCGTTGCGATGCAGAACGTTGGTAACACCCTGGGTAACACCTTCAACAAGGTTGACACCGACATGAGCAGCACCCTCTAATAGAGGACGCTTGCTGCCCGGTTTGGCCGGGTACAAAAAGGAACGGCAGCCCCAGTGGCTGCCGTTTTTTTTTGCTTAATAGGTAACAATCTTAACTTGCTGTCCGCTGCGCAAGGCATCGGTTTACT
>JBGSLY010000445.1:0-3972 GCA_041740435.1 Parasphingorhabdus sp. | reverse complement strand
GCATGCCATTACTCGGCGTATGTTTGGGGCATCAGTCCATCGGCCAATATTTTGGCGGCCAGGTGGTGCGCGGCGGCCTGATGCACGGCAAGACCAGTCCGGTCAGTCACGACGGTAGCGGTCTGTTTGCAGGCCTGCCTTCCCCCTTTACCGCCACGCGATATCATTCGCTGATTGTCGATAATATTCCGGACAGCCTGATCGTCAATGCGACTGCGGATGATGGATCGGTGATGGGTTTTCGGCACAAAGACCTGCCGATCCATGGCGTGCAATTTCACCCCGAAAGCATTGCTACAGAGCACGGCCATGCGATGCTGGCCAATTTTATGCGGATCGCCGGGATGACGGTCGAGGAGCGGGTGTGACGACTCTGCCAGATACCTCGGCCCCGCTGACCGCCGTCCTTGCGGGGGAAGCTTTTGCGGCTATTTTGGACGGCAAGGCGGCTGCGGAAGATATCCAGCGTTTCCTGACCGTCATGGCACAGCGCGACGAAACCAGCATCGAAATCGCCGCCGCAGTTCGGGAAATGCGCAAACGCATGATTGCTATCGATGCTCCGGCAGGCGCCATCGATGTGTGCGGCACCGGCGGCGATGGCAGCCACAGCCTGAACATCTCGACCGCCGTCGCCATTGTCGTAGCCGCATGCGGTGTTCCGGTCGCTAAGCACGGCAACCGCGCCGCTTCGTCCAAGGCGGGCGCGGCGGATACGCTGGAGGCGCTCGGCCTAAATCTGGATCGTGCCAGCGAAACGGCGGAAGAAACGCTCTCCGATCTGGGCATTTGCTTTCTATTTGCCCAGAAACATCATCCAGCGCTGGGCAAACTCGCCCCTATTCGAAAGGCTATCGGGCGGCGAACCATTTTCAACCTCACCGGCCCGGCCGCTAATCCTGCTCAGGTAAAGCGGCAATTGATCGGGGTGGCGCGTCCTGACTTCATGCCGGTTTATGCCGGTGCGCTGGAACTGTTGGGCTATGCCGATGCCATGCTGGTCGCAGGTGATGAGCCGCTCGACGAACTGTCCGTATCGGGGCCGAGCAGCGTGATCCGTCTCGGACAAAAGACCGAACGCATTACCCCCGAAACTGCCGGCCTTTCCCGCCACCCGATCGAAGCATTGAAGGGCGGGGATGCTCAATACAACGCCGCCGCGCTGACCCGGTTGCTGGACGGAGAGGTGGGAGCCTATCGCGACGCCGTCCTGCTCAACAGCGCCGCTGCATTAATGGTCGCTGGCGAAGTGGATGACTGGGCAAGCGGTGTGGAAGAGGCCGCCGAGGCAATCGACAAGGGATTGGCGATGGGGTTGCTCAAATGTTGGGTGGGGTATTGATGACCAACAAACTCACCGAAATCTGCGCCACCAAGCGCATTGAGGTTGCCGCCCGCAAGCCGCTTGGTCTGTCGCATTGGCCGACTCCCTCACCGGTTCGCGGTTTTGAAGCGGCACTCCGCGGAAAAGCCGCATCGCATTTCGCTCTGATCGCGGAGATAAAAAAGGCGTCGCCATCAAAAGGTCTGATCCGTGCGGATTTCGATCCGGCATCGCATGCTGCGGCCTATCAAGCTGGCGGGGCGGCCTGTCTGTCCGTCCTGACTGACGCTCCCTATTTTCAGGGCCATGAAGATTACCTGATCGCGGCACGAGCGGCTTGTACCCTTCCGGTTATCCGCAAGGATTTCATGGTCGATCCCTGGCAATGCGCCGAAGCGCGGGCGATGGGGGCAGACGCGATTTTGATCATTGTCGCCGCGCTGGACGATATCGCGATGGCCGAAATCGAAGATGCAGCCCGAGCCGAAGGGCTGGATGTGCTAGTCGAGGTCCACGATGAAGCGGAGATGGACCGGGCGCTAACCCGGCTCCGGTCCAAGATGATCGGCGTCAACAACCGCAACCTCAAAACCTTTGCCGTCGATCTTGCCACCACCGAACGACTGGCGACGATGGTGCCAGAGGACATCTTGCTGGTGTGCGAGAGCGGCATTGCGACCCACGCCGATTGTCAGCGGATAGCCGATGCAGGTGCGCGCACCTTTCTGGTGGGAGAGAGTTTGATGCGGCAGGATGATGTCGAGGCGGCGACACGCGCTTTGCTGTCGGGCGCCTGATTCTCCCCTACTGGGGCAGGGGGACCATCCGCCGGATGGTGGAGGGGCACAAGCGGCATGAGAGCGATAATGAACCTTGCGCTGAAGCGGAACCTGCCCCTCCACCAGCTTCGCTGGTTCCCCTCCCCGTTTCGGGGAGGAATTCCAGCTCGACTCATAGTAAAACTCGCGCTTAAAGACATTATGACCAAACTTACCCATCTCGACGAACACGGCAACGCCGCGATGGTCGATATCTCTTCCAAAACTGCCACCGTGCGCGAGGCCGTTGCCGAAGGGCGGATTGCGATGTCTGCCGAGGCGCTAGCCGCTATTCGAGACGGCGCGGTCAAGAAAGGCGATGTGCTGGCCACCGCCCGCATCGCCGGGATTATGGCTGCCAAGCGGACCAGCGAATTGATCCCGCTTTGTCATCCATTGGCGCTATCCAAGGTCGCGGTTGATTTCACATTTGAGGCCGACGGTATCCGGGTGGAGGCTTTGGCTCGCCTGACCGGCCAGACGGGGGTGGAGATGGAGGCTATGACCGCGGCCATTATCGCGCTGCTAACCATCTACGACATGGCAAAGGCACTCGACAAGGCGATGGTGATCGGTCCGGTCCGGTTGCTCAGCAAAAGCGGCGGCAAGTCTGGCGACTGGACCGCACCGTGAGCAGCCTGATTTCCATCGAAGAGGCCTGGGCGCGGATGTTGGCGCTGGCCAAGCCCGTGGAAGCGGAGGATGTGGCGCTCGACGATACACTGGGCCATTATCTGGCCGGTGACTTAGTTGCAAAGCGTACCCAACCATCGGGCGATATGTCGGCCATGGATGGCTATGCCGTGCGTTCCGGCGATGGTGATGCAAAGTGGCAGGTCGTTGGTGAGTGCCGCGCCGGATCACCTCCCTGCCCTGCGCTGTCTCCCGGCGAAGCAGCCCGCATCTTCACCGGCGCGCTTTTGCCTGACGCTGCAGATTCGGTCGTCATCCAGGAAAATTGCACTCGCACTGGTAATTTGGTGGCGCAGTCAAGCGGCGAGCCGCCGACACCGGGCGGCAATGTTCGGAAGGCCGGAAGTGACTTTGCAGAGGGCGATGAGCTGCTGCCGAAAGGCCATCATGTACATGCCGGAACCGCTGGGCTCGCTGCGATTGCCGGTTATGATCGCCTCTCTGTCCATCGCAAGCTCAACGTCTCGCTGATCTCGACCGGCGATGAACTGGTCGCACCGGGCATGCCGGTTTTGCCGCACCAGATTGCGTCGAGCAACGGGGTCATGCTCTCAGCCTTGCTCGCTCGCCTTCCCGTTGCGGTGCAGCGGGTTGGACCTGTCCGAGACGATTTTGACTCGGTTTGTGCGGCGATAGAGGCGGCTTCAAGCGGTGATATTTTGGTCACCATCGGCGGCGCATCGGTGGGAGATCATGATCTGGTTTTGCCCGCCCTCAAACATCTTGGCGCTAACATGGAGTTTTGGAAGGTCGCGATAAAGCCCGGCAAGCCGCTGATGATCGGGCGATTGAACCGGGCGATTGTTGTTGGCCTGCCCGGCAACCCGGCTTCCGCCTATGTCACCGCGATTATTTTTCTGCTTCCCCTAATCCGCGCTTTGTCGGGTGCGAAAGAGGTATTGCCGCGTTTTGAACACGCAAAGCTAGCTGGAGCTTTGCCTGCTTGCGGTGCCAGGGCCGAGTTTCTGCGCGCATTAGTAGAGGGCGATAACGTCAGAACTTTTCCGTCGCAGGACAGCGCGAAACTATCTGTACTGGCCAAAGCCAATGCCCTGATTCGGCGCGACAGCGGTTCTATGGCGCTAGATGCGGGAGCAACGGTTCCTCTGTTACGGCTCGACTGATACCAACTGTAAC
>JBGSLY010000444.1:0-4922 GCA_041740435.1 Parasphingorhabdus sp. | reverse complement strand
ATCAATGGCGACTTTAATACCCTGCTCTCTCAGGCGCGACAACACCGACGCGGCATGATCAAGACTGACCACAAGCCCAGCTTCGGTAATCTCAACAGTCAATCGCGACGGATCAAATCCAGCTTGGGTGAGCATCCGCAGAAATTTGACGACAAACCGGCGATCCGATAGGTTGGTTGGGGTAATGTTGATCGAGAGCCGCAGGAAGGACAGGCTGATGGGCCATTGCTGCGCCAGACGCAGCGCTGTTTCCTGCACATGGCTGGAAAGACGGTCCTCAAGCGAAGCACGTTTGGCAACCGAAAATAAAATGCCAGCCCCAAGTACACCGAGCTCTGGATGATTCCATCGTGCCAGGGCTTCGGCCCCTGACAATTGACCGGTATCGACCCTAAACTGCGGCTGAAATACAATAGAAATTTCATGCCGGGCAATCGCGCCCGCCAGTTCCGTTTCCAACCGGTCCTCTAGCTGGATATCGACGCTCTCCTGACCATCATATTTTATCCGGATCACGTCTGAAGCCATGGCCTCTGCCAATGCGTTGGCGGCGCGCTGTAGCGCCGAATCGATCCGCTCTTTCGCCTCACTGATGATCCATGCACCCCGCGCTGAAATATTCAGCACCTTGCCTTCGCTTTCAATGGGTTGTGATAGAGCATCTACAATTGGTTCCGGAGAAATGGATTTTGAACCTGTGTCCACGATGCGGGCCAGCAAAAAGTTCTGCCCATCGACCCTGGCAAGAAAAGCGTTCGGTTCGTGCCAATCTCCGGCAATGTTGGTCAATCGGCGCCCCGTTTCACGCAGCAAGGCATCTCCGGCCCGCCGGCCCATGCTAAGATTAATTGAACCAAAGTTCTTGATACCGAGCATGATCAGTTCAACCGCTTGCTCCTCTCTTTTTGCCTCCAGCAACCAGGTACGCATCTCGTTCGCATCATGCAGACCCGACAATCTGTCCCGGCCCGTGCTGCGCTGAATTTCCTCGGTCTGCTGTATTTCCATCCATCCCGACAATTCGCCATGATCGCGTTCAAGATAATGGATAATCCCCTGCCCCTGTGCAAATTGAAGAAATCCGGTTTGCTTGCGCCCTGCTTTCAATCGGCGGACCGCGGCTCTGGCCTTCGACCGCTCGACAAGATTGAGCGAACGGTAAAGCCAGGATGCCGGATATTGGCTCTGGTTGACGGCGAGATGGCGAAGCTCAAGTGCCTCAGATGCCACGAGCCTCAAGCGATCTTCCTTACATAAGCGCCAATTTAGTGAGGGTTTTTCGACGTCGGGCTGCCAAGGTTCTAGCTCTAACCTAACCGCAAATTCCAAACCAAAGCGCAGTTCCTCTGAATTTTCGGGACGGCCAATAAATCCAGACGCACCAGCGGCATAGGCATCGGCAATCTGAGTTTGATCCTCCGCACCGCCGCCGACTGCGACAATGGGGGCCTGTGTGGCCGCACGCAATGTTGTGATTGCCAACAGGCCGGATGCAGGAGAGCGCCGTAAATCAATGACCGCGATCCGCGCTTCGGCAGAATGGAAGCGTTCGACCAGACGGGCACCGCGCCGGGCCGCAACGGTCGTCCAGCCAAAGCCCGCGATCTGTTGCGACAGGCTATCCCGAAAATAGGGCGAAAGCAGAAATAATTTGCCCTTCGCCACCGGATTGTGGCTTTTCCGGGGATAGGCGGCAACTGGTTTCAAAATGGTGCAATCCTCATTAAACTGTCAGTCTTAGCAGGCATTCCTTTCCCAAGCATTGCTTGATCGGCAATCTCTGTTTAGACAATCGCAGGTTTAACAGGAAATCCGATCTCATGCGCGACGGTCATGGCCGCACAATCGACTATCTGCGTATATCGGTTACCGACCGATGCAATTTTCGCTGCCATTATTGCATGTCGGAAAAAATGACATTTTTGCCGCGCGACCGGCTGCTGACGCTCGAAGAAATCGTTGTTCTGTCCGGGCGGTTCATCGATCATGGGGTCCGGAAAATTCGCCTGACCGGGGGCGAACCTCTCGTCCGGCGAGGAATGGACCAGGTGGTCAGCGCGCTGGGCCGCCGCGTCGCATCGGGCGAGCTAGCCGAACTAACGCTGACGACAAACGGATCGTTGCTCGCCGAGAATGCAGAAATGCTGGCGAATGGCCATGTGCGCCGGATAAATGTCAGCCTTGATACGCTCGACTCTGACAGATTTGCGCAAATTACCCGCGGCGCAGACATCGGTCCGGTACTGCGCGGCATTGATGCCGCCGTAAAGGTCGGGATCCGCGTCAAGATCAACATGGTTGCTCTTCGCGGCATCAATGAAGATGCGATTGTCCCCATGGCCAAATGGTGCAGCGATAAGGGGCTGGACCTGACGGTAATCGAGACCATGCCGCTGGCCGAAACCGGCGAAAACCGTCAGGATCAGCATATCCCCGCCGGACAGTTTATCGCACCTTTGACCGAACTGTATGACTTCATGCCACTAGATTATCGCAGTTCCGGTCCGGCACGGTATTTCTTTAACGAGGAATTGGGGTTGCGTCTGGGCACCATCACACCCTTGAGCGACAATTTCTGCGCCGATTGCAATCGGCTGCGCATGACGACAGAGGGCAAGATTTTCATGTGTCTGGGTCACGATGTCCATGTCGATTTCAAGACCGTGTTTCGCCGCGAAGGTCTCTCTGGCGTTGATCGGCTTCTGCAAACCGCCCTCAACCTGAAACCAGCGCGGCACGATTTTAATGCGCAGCTAAGCGGTGAAACCGGGATGCTATCCCGGCACATGAGCGTAACCGGGGGATAAGGTGACCAAACGCGCGCTGATCGTGTCGCCCACGCCGCAGGCCGAGGAAGCAGGCCAGGTTTTGGCCAATCAGTTTGACTGGGTACCGCTGGAACAGGCCGATATGGCCGTCGTTTTGGGCGGGGACGGGTTCATGCTGCAATCGCTGCACCAGATGCTCAGCCAGGGCCGGATTCTTCCGGTTTACGGCATGAATCTCGGCACCATTGGTTTTCTGATGAACAATTGGCACCCGGCCGACTTGGCCGAACGGTTGAACAATGCCCTTCCCTTTTCCGTAACGCCGCTGCGCATGGAGGTAGAGACTGTAGCGGGAGAAAAGCGGGTAATCCCGGCGATCAACGAAGTATCCTTGCTGCGCGAAACCCGGCAAACCGCCAAAATTGCAATTACCGTCAACGGGCGAGTGATGATGGACGAGTTGGTTTGCGACGGGGTGCTGATATCGACGCCCGCCGGGTCAACCGCCTATAACTTGTCCGCCAATGGCCCGATTCTGCCGCTTAGCTGTAATTTGCTCGCGCTCACCCCAATCAGCCCTTTCCGTCCGCGGAGATGGAAAGGCGCTATCTTGCCCGATTCGATGGAAATCATCCTGACCGTGCTTGATCCCGACAAACGCCCGGTCAGCGCGGTCGCTGATCAGCAGGAAGTGCGCGATATCCGGCAAGTTACAGTGGCCATCGATTCGCAGCAGTCGCTGACGATGATGTTCGATCCGGAACATGCGCTCGATGACCGGATCGCGATGGAACAATTTGTTGTTTGACCGCTTGCATTTGCTGCCAAGCAGTTGCTATAGGCCCGCTCGTCCGGGGGAAACCCCGGCTGCTCCCCGATAGCTCAGCGGTAGAGCATTCGACTGTTAATCGAATGGCCGTAGGTTCGAATCCTACTCGGGGAGCCATTTTCTTGCTTAAGAAAATGGTTTAGCTGTCTCCGCTAACATACTGCCAGATAATCCTTATGCTGACGTAGAGTATCAGCAGTGCGGTAAGTTGGCGGATCATAGTTTCGGGCAATTTCCGGCTAGCTAGCAAACTGCCAATCTGTCCGCCGATGAATACCGCAACGAAGAGCGGCCAGAAGGACGCTATGGCGTCAGCAAAATTGGCTGACCCGCTTTTCTGCCATTGGCCGAGCAGTCCGCTGATCGAATTGACCAGAATAAACACCGATGCGGTTGCCGCCACCTGACGCGAAGCAGCCCAGCGCGTAAGCAGCAGCAGCGGAGAGAGGAATATTCCGCCGCCGATTCCCACCAATCCCGAAAGGAAGCCTATCGCACCACCAGCCAGCGGGGTGAATCCGGGGAATGTAGCCATCGCAGTTGCTGATTGTTGGCTGCGCTGCTTGATCCAAGGCTCGATCAACAACAACAGGCCGGCAGCCGTGAGGGACAGTGCCAACAACAGTAAGAAGTGTTCCTTTTCAATGGCAATCCGGCCTCCGGCCCAAGCGGCCGGGACCGAAAGCAACAATATCGGCCATATCCGCCGCCACGGTATCTGGTCCGCCAGCTGAAACCTAATAGTCCCGCCGGTCACCACGATAATGTTGCACAGCAACGCGATGATCGGAAACAGGCCGCAATCCGTCCCGATCAGCGCCAGCAAGGCGATATAGGTCGACCCGCCACCAAATCCGACCGAAGCGTAAATTAAAGCGGTAATGAGAAAAATCAGCGGCATCCACAGCATCAGATCTCCCCTTTAGCCGCGATCCCGCTAGAGCTTCCCGTGGCAATGCTTGTATTTTCGTCCGGAACCGCAAGGACATGGCGCGTTCCGACTAATTGGCTCGCTGTTGCTATCCAGGTCGGGCATTGGGCGCTGCATAGGCGGCAGGGTTGATGTCACCGTCCCCAAAGTGCCACCATCGATATCATTGCTGTTGTCTTCGCCTGTCAGCGGATCAATGTGGGTGGTGAGAAAATCGGGCAATTCCGGCAGTTCTGGAACCTGCAGTTCCTCTTCGTGATAGAAGCGACTGACGGCGATGGTGCGGGTGACGTTTTCGCGGATCACATCAAGCATCCGCTCAAACAGGCCGAACGACTCCTGCTTATACTCATCAAGCGGCTTTTTCTGGGCATAGGCGCGCAGGAACACCACT
>JBGSLY010000443.1:0-3316 GCA_041740435.1 Parasphingorhabdus sp. | reverse complement strand
TCGTGCCGCGGGTGTTGAGCAACACAGCGTACCCCAGCACATCGCACCAGCGTTTCAGCGTCGCTGCGTCAATCCCTGCCTTTTTGTAATCGTGAAACACATAGGCCAGCCCCTTGCTGTCCAGCCAGACCCGCGCCTTTTTCATCGTGTCGCAATTGGGGATGCCATAGATAGTCAGCGTCATGGCCGCGCTCCTCTTCCAATCTGTCCGCCCACGAACAGCAATATCCGCGCCAGCAGGGTCATGTGCAAAAAGATGATCAGCGACGCATCTTCAGCGGGCAGCAGCCAGAGCAGCAGGTACGAAAACCCCGCCAGCTCAACAAGGATATACACCAGCTTGACCAGATTGCTGCGCACCCCCCGCCACGCCGACCGCGTTGCTTCGCTGGCATGGCTGACCAGCCCCGCGCCCAAAATCCACACCGTCGCCATCAACACATAGGTCATCGGCGGGTCGAGATAGGAGATCGACAGCACATAACCGGCGAAAAACGCGCCAAAGATATGCGCCGCCAAGACATTGAGCAGCGGCGGACGCGCGCCGTGCAGCAGGCTAAACAGTGTTTTCATAGCCGGAGCGAATAATCCGGCCCGCCCGCAATGGCAACCGTCGATGGTAACCACCGACGGCTGGCGTGAAGGTTATTGTCCCGCGTTTACCTTGGGCATGCGTTCGACCTTCTGGAACTTGCCAAGGCCGCAGCTTGCGCCGCGATTGAGGCCACCGCCATAGTTTTCCAGCACAGTGATGATATCGACGCTGCACAGCTGATTGGTCGAGGATTTATAGAGAAAACTCTCATTGAAACTCAGGCCGGGACAGCTGTAATCCATGCTGTTGCGGTACACATCGCCATTGCGCATGACAAAGTCGATGGTCTGCTTGTCGATCACCTTGGTCTGGCGAATCTGGCTGCTCTGGACGCAGCTGACTGGTTCGCCGACCGGGGTGACGTCGGTCAGTGCGGGCTTGCTGCGCTCACCGGCATAGGTCGCGCCGCCAGCAATAACGGAAACGGCGAGAGCGGCGGTCAGGGAGAGAGGGGCGAATTTGCGCATGTTATCCTCCTTGGGGCTGGGCCGGAAGGGGTTTTTCCGACACCTGTAAGCTACGCCGGGGGAGCTTGCGCTACGATGAACGGGCTTTCACTTTCGGCCTTTGAGGTAAGCCGGTTTCAAAGTAGAATTTAAGGTTAATTTTTTTCGTCACCCCCGCGTAGGCGGGGGTCCATCTCGTGCCGCATTCTTTTAATACGGCAGGAGTTGGATTCCCGCCTTCGCGGGAATGACGAAGTTTTTTTTAGCCAGATTTGAAGTTAAAACTCAACTGGCCTTAGTTTTCGGCCCCACCGTTTTCGCCTTAAACCGGCACAAATCGGCGACTGGACAGCGCCAGCATTCCGGCGTTCGCGCCTTGCAGATATAGCGCCCGTGCAGGATCAGCCAATGGTGCGCGCCGACGCGGAACGGCCCCGGCGTTTTCTTCTCCAGCTGCTTTTCCACCGCCAGCGGGGTCTTGCCGGGGGCAAGGCCGGTGCGGTTGCCGACGCGAAAGATATGCGTATCGACCGCAAAAGTCTCCGCTCCGAACGCACAGTTCATCACCACATTGGCGGTCTTGCGCCCCACCCCGGGCAGGGTGGTCAGCACATCGCGGTCGGCGGGCACCGTCCCACCAAAATCGCGCACCAAAATCTCCGCCGCCGCCATCACATTCTTCGCCTTGCTATTAAACAAGCCAATGGTCTTGATATGCGCCTTCAGCCCCGCTTCGCCCAGATCGAGCATATCCTGCGGCGTGGACACCACCGCAAACAAGGCGCGGGTCGCCCGGTTCACCCCCACATCTGTCGCCTGCGCCGACAAAGTCACCGCCACCAGCAGCTGATAGACATTGCCGTATTCGAGCTCCGTCTCCGGCGCAGGATTGGCCTCGGCCAGGCGCTGGTAGAAAGCGAAGATGTCGGCGGATTTCATGGGGCGTGGGGGGCTCGTGAGGGTTGGGTAGTCGTTTCACCGAAACAATCAAAAATAGAATGGGGGAGCGATCAATCGCTTTTAGATACTTCAGTAAGAACCAAGTGAAATTGATTAGAGCCATCGTCTAGTCCAGAAGCAATTAAAGGTACTCCACCAACGAACGGTGCTACTCCGTTTTCGCGCGGGCTAAGTAGCTCCTTGTCTGCAGCAAGAACGGTCTGTTGCTGTCCGAAATCCACACACCATCGGAGAACACCACTTTCCATTTGTTCACAGAAATTCTTGGTTGATAGTTGCAGTGCAGAGAGTTCCTCAATATGCATTTTCATTCCACCAACGATAGTATTTTTTGATGACGATGGCAGAAATATCACGTTATCATAAGGGAAATTTACATGGCTGGAAGCGTTGCCACGATGAACTAAGCCGCAACGTAAATTGTAACAGGTTTCTCCATCGATTCCAAGTCTATAATCGCAGTAATCATCTATAAATTTTAAATATAATTTTTTCCCTACATTTGTGTTTTTGGAAATGGTGAGCGCCATGCAAATTTCAGGTATTGTTAAGGCGATCAATATCGCCGCATAGTCAATATTATATCTCAATGCATTTTTCATTTCATCAATAATATTACTTATATTTTTTGGCAATACGATCTCTGAGCTCATTATAAAATTACCTTTGCCACAGTGCGGTATTCCAGTGCGGTATTCCGGTGACACGTCCGATGTCCCCGCAACTCCACCGAATTGGTGGGCAAAATATACATCAGCCGGAGGCAATGGCAAGGCGGGATAGGGAATTACGGCGCCATGCAGCATAACCCCCTAATTGAACCAGCCCCGTGTCGCCGTTTGTTGGTTTCGCACGAAGCCACGAAGGCACGACGAGCGTGGTATGATGGTGGGGCGCTGGTTAAGTGTTTGATGGCAAAGGAATTTGGGGTAATGTGAGGGAGTTAAATCTGCGGGAGAAAAGGTTTTTGGTAACTATATATCGAGATAGCCATCGGCCTAGTCTTTTAGGTCTTTCATAGTACATTCTATTTTGACATTTTGGACGCCAACAAAACTACCATCGTCGCTCCAGATATTTTCTAAACGAGTTCCGCATGCACCTCTGCGTGTCATATCCTTCAGCACATTTTCGTTAGCGACTTTAGCATTGGCGTTCACATGTCGTTCCAATTCCGCCGAACCAGCTACAGCCTTGCTTATCCACTCTTCTTGAAATTCGTTTTCTTTTTTCAACTGCGCAATCTCTTCTTTCAATTCGATGATTTGAGATTGCAAAACGGCAATGTCTTGTCGAGGAGCATGTGCAGCTATTT
>JBGSLY010000442.1:0-2501 GCA_041740435.1 Parasphingorhabdus sp. | reverse complement strand
CCATAACGGGACGCGCACTTTGCGGCAGGGTTACGGTCTGTCCATGGGGATAGTTCTGCACCATCATTCCCGGCGGTGCGACTTGGGCAAGCGCAGCACGCGGGGCCAGCACAGAAATGGTCGCTGCCGCCAATACAGAGGCGCCCAACATCCAACGTCGCCGCTCGGATGCGCGCCGGTTTGTTGGGATGGGATTGGCATGGTTCATCGCGGATTCCTCTGCCTTGCTCATTGTCATTGTCCCCATGGCGCGAGTTGGACGGTCAGGGTGAACAGCGCGCGTGCGCTGTCCCGTCTCAGTTGAAATGGTGATTTTTTGAGCGGTGCGACCGCATACAAATCCAATGTCGCATGGCGGCCAATGGTCGCCCGAATACCGCCGCCTGCGGAGAATATCCGTTGCGGATCACCACCGATATTTTTGTTCCACACCGCCATGCCATCGAAAAACACATAGGGCTGCCAGGCGATAGCATCGGGCGTTTTGGGGATCAGCGAGCCAAAGGCGACCTCGGTCGTCAGGCCATAGCCGCTATCGCCAATAACCGCACCGGGATCGAAGCCGCGGCCGACGGTATAATTGCCTCCTGACACCTCTTCATAGGAAAACAGCGCCTCTTGCGAAATTTGCAGGCGCGGGGCTAGGGTGAATTTGAGCAAGGGGGTAGGGCGGTAATCGATCCGCGCCTGTCCCCGGAATACGAATGCGGTCGGATCACCATCGGCGCGGGTCGGCAATATCGTCTTGCCGATGCAGCGGATGAAGCCGGGGCCGCACCCTTCCGATGCGCCGAGCACGTCCAGTCCCTGCCGGATTTCCAGTGAACCGGCCATCGACCATTTCGGTTCTGCAACCGAATAGCCGCCACGTCCGACAATGCTGCCGCGCTCGATATCGTTAAAGTCAATGCGGGCGTAGGCGACGCTCAATCGATCCTCGTTGGTCCGGGTACCCAAAATGTCGGTGCGCTGATCAATATGTTCAAAACCAATTGTGCCAAAAACATTGGCCCCCTGACTGCGCAAAAACGGGTAGCGGGCATAGAGGCTGCCGATCAAGGTTTCGGACTTCAGGCGAAAACCGATATCAGGCTTGGTCAAGGCATAGGTGAAGTTGCCGCCAACCGTTAGCCCTTCGTCGCCCAGCCGGAATTCGTGCCCCAATTGAAAGACGTTCTGTTCCTTAAAATCCGAACTGGTATAAAAACTCAGCACGGTTTCATCGCCCAGTCCGGTCAGGCCATTGACCCGCATCCGCCCTAAGCCGCCAAACCGGCCAACGGCTTCTGAACCGAAATTCTGGATATTGATGTCAACAAAGACCGGAGTTCGCACCACGCTGAACTCACCGACCACCTCGCCCGGTTGCCCCCCGGCAGGACGCAGCGACAATCGCACATCAAGGCCCGGAATATCGCGCGCCAACAGCAGATACCGCTCCGCTTCGCGGCTGTTGAACACCGGTTGTTCGGACAGCTTGCGGATGTATCGCTGCAGCAAGGCTTCCGATGGCCCTGCGTCGCCGCGCAACTGCACCGAAGTCATGCGCGCCAGCAAGACATCAAAGCGGACATCCCCGTCCTTGATCGTCTGCGGCGGAACCTGCACAGCGGCCAGATAGCCCGCGCTGCGCAAAATCGTGGCGGCGCGGTCGCGGATATCGCATACCGTTGCGACAGGAACCTCTTGCCCGATATAGGCGGCATAGCTTTCGCGCAGCTGCCCTTCATCTACGCCGTTCAGGCCGCTGAAAGTAGCGGATTTTAAGGTGAAACGCAGATCGGCAAATTCGGCTCCGGCCAGCGGGCAGGACGTCCGCTCGATACCATCCGTGACCGAAAGAGCTTCACCCCGCGTGTCCAGCCGGGGATCGAGCATGCCGCGCTGCAATTCCTCGCGGGTTGGGGCTGCTCTGCCCACCTGCGCTTGAGCAGGCGCGGCTATGGCCGATCCAATCAGCACCAGCAGCGCCGCAGTCCAAATTCCCCGTATCCGGCTATGCGCCATTTTCTTCCCCAAATCCTTTTGATGCAGGCTGTTCCTGCTTACCCATTTTTTAGTCACGCCGCCCTGACGCGGGCCGCGAAGTTAGCCGCTCGCTCCGTCGCCGCTCATAGTATCCACCAACAGGTCGAGCTGATTCTGGCACCCGGCGCGCAGCAGCATTTCGGCGGCCTGATTGCCATCCTCTGGCACATTCAGCAGGACCGAAAAGCTGACCTCAACCGGCTCGGTTGTTTCCGGCGGAACAATTTTATAGGTTTTGCCTTCGCCGATTGGCAAAGCTTCCACCGGCCAGCTTTTCAGCGGATTGCCCTTGTTCCAGCTCAGTTCGATTTTCCCGCTGTCGACCAGCACGCTGGCGGTTTGCGATTCGGCATAGATTGGCCGCCACATCACCAGGCTATCGGCATTGGTGACACAAAATTTCCCGGCCTTGCGCGGATCGAGATACCACAAATTGGGCGCGCGCGGATCGGCAACCACGGCATCGCCATTGC
>JBGSLY010000441.1:0-2118 GCA_041740435.1 Parasphingorhabdus sp. | reverse complement strand
GGCAATGATCCTGTCGACCCTGTTCGAAGGCTATCGCTGGGCGATGTTACCAGCCGCAGGGGCGGTTTTGGCGTTGGTGGGCTTGCTGGTCGCACTGTGGTCGAGGAGTCCGAGGACGCCGAGGATTGGCGGGTAGGTTTGGGGGGTGTGCTCCAGTGAATGCCGAACTAACTTCGGAGAGTAGCTTTTTGAAACAAGTTCCACGCACTGCCTTGGCATCAACCCTATGGACAAATGGTAACGCATATGTTACTATCGGTATATCGTGATTGTTCAGGAATATATTTGCGAAAACAACTCGTGCCCGTTCCGGAGCTGGTTCGACGATCTTGATGTCCAGGCTTCTGTCAAGGTGGCGACTGCCATCATCAGGCTGGAATTGGGTAATCTGTCAAACGTCAAATGGATCGGCGGCGGGCTTGGCGAATATCGAATCGATTGGGGGCCGGGATACCGGCTTTATCTGGCGAAGGACGGAGATGAACTGATCATCCTGTTCGTCGGCGGAACCAAGAAGCGGCAGCAAGCCGATATCAATCGGGCAAACGCGCTGCTTGCAGAATACAAAGGCCGCAAGGCCAAAGCGATGAAAACCAAGTGAGAACACAGGAGGCTATAAAGTGACACTGACACGGGATTTCAAAGAGACGGTGAAGGAACGCGCGGCGCGCGATCCGGCCTTTGCCAAGGCTATGCTCGACGAGGCGGCGACCGCTTTCCTCAATGGCGAGCCCCATGTCGCGCGGCTGATCCTACGCGATCTGGTAAATGCCTCGGTCGGGTTCGAAGGCTTGGCCGCCGAAACCAACCGGCCAAGCAAGAGTCTTCACCGGATGCTATCAGAGAAAGGCAATCCGAGCATGGACAATCTCGCTGCGATCTTTGGCGCGGTGGGCAAGCGCCTCGGTGTGGCTTTCGAAGCGCATAGTGTCGAGGCTGCGTGACGCAGATTCTCTGTTCCAATTAGCACAATTTCCGTTGCTAAGGCTGAACGAACGGGCAGAACGCAGTGAAGTCGGAATGGCCGAAGGCAGATTGATCCTTCAATAGTTTTAACCGTAAATATGGCAATACCCCCCTCAATGCACAAACCGCGCCACCACATCGCGATATGACCGGCTGACCTTCACCTGCGCGCCGCTGTCTAGCACTAGGAAGCATTCGCCGTTGGTGTGCGGTTTTACTTGTCGGACCAGATTGAGATTGACGATGGTTGAGCGGTGGACGCGTTGGAATACGCGGGGGTCCAGGCGCTTTTCCAGGTCCTTCATCGTTTCGCGCAGGATCAGCGAATTGTCGGCGGTGTAGATACACATATAGTCGCCCGCCGCGTCGATCCTCTCGATGGTTTCGACATCGACGCGAAAAATCTGGCCGCGATCCTTAATGTTGATCAGCTTTTCAAAGCGGTTTGACGCAACTTCGTCGCTGGGCTCAAACTCCTCGACATGGTCGGGGGCGACTTCGGTCAGGACGGAGCGTAGCCGCTCAATCTCCTCCATCCCGCGTTTTTCGGCCATCCGCACCCGCACCCGCTCAATCGCGTCGGCCAGACGGTCTTCTTCGACCGGTTTGACCAGATAATCCATTGCCTGCGCCTCGAACGCGCGCACCGCATGATCGGCATAGGCGGTGACAAAGATAAACAGCGGCGGTTCCAGCTCCATCACCCCTTGCACCACCGAAAAGCCGTCAAAGCCGGGCATCTGGATGTCGAGGACCACCAGATCGGGTTTTAGCGTTTTGATCGACCGGATTGCCTCGCGCCCGTTGCTGCAGGTGTCGACAATTTCAACGTCGGAGAATTTTTCCAGCCGCAGTTGCAGGCCTTGAATCGCCAGTTTCTCATCGTCTACCAAAATCGCTCTGATGGTCATGATTGTCCTGTATCTCCTGCTCCCTGCGCCGCTGCGGTTTGCAGCACCGCCGGAATCGGTGCATTTTTGAGGGAAGGCGGCGCGAATTTGCGCAAAAATCCTGAAGTGTCGATCATCGGTGCGTTGGGCAAATATGTCTCGTAAGGAATTTCAATGATGACCGTGAACCCCGAACCGGGTGATGACTCGATGTCAAACCGGTGGGTTTCTCCATAAGCTTGGTTTAACCGTTCCTGAATAT
>JBGSLY010000440.1:0-3125 GCA_041740435.1 Parasphingorhabdus sp. | reverse complement strand
GCCTGCGGGCTGCGCGCGAACCTCCGGCTTAGCAAGCGCCTGCCCCGATGCACCGATTCCCATAAACCACGCCTTTTCGGCAAAATTGTAGGCACCCGGCAAAGCAGCAATCGCTGGCGGCATTAGACGTGCACGCACGGTAATCAGGCTGCCGCGCTTCAGGTCATGCCCCTTTAAGGCATCGGCGACATTGATGCGGACCCGCTGGGGAATGTCTGCCTGCGGCTCGGTCCGCAGCACAATCCGGGTGTAGGCGCGGGCCGGCATGACCTCCACCTTATCGATTGTGCCTGAAATCACCCCAACAAAAGGTCTGTCCAGTATCTCGTGCGAAACCGACCAAGACCGAAAAGCAATCAAAGCCATGCCTATCGTCAGCAAAACTGCGGCCCAGCCCAGAAATCCGCTAAGACGGCGGCCGGGCAACAGGATGCGACAACCAAGGGCGATGCCCGCCATTATCGACAGCGCCCCCAATCGCAGCATCCAGCTATCGAAAAGGAACCATAACGTTATCCCAATCCCCAGCCCGACGGGAACCCAAACCGGCAAACTGTCGCGCTCACGCTCCAGTTGGGACTCGGCGGCATCGCCCAAGGCCGAGGCCCTTGCCCGAAATTTCCGGGCAATCGGAAAATCGATGATTTGTCGCCAGTCTAAAGCCGTGCTAGGGGCGCTGCCAGTTCGCATATTCCCCCATTACCACAGAAAGATTATCGCGTGAGTCCGAATCCATGCCCTCAGGTTGTGACCCGTTTTGCACCTTCTCCTACGGGTTTTCTGCATATAGGCGGCGCGCGTACCGCGCTTTTTAACTGGCTATATGCGCGGCACCACGGCGGAAAGGCCTTGCTAAGGATCGAAGACACCGATCTTGCCCGTTCGACCCAAGCAGCGATTGATGCGATTATCGACGGGCTGGACTGGATGGGGCTCGATTGGGATGAGCAGCCGGTTTTTCAGTCCGACCGTGCTGCACGCCATGCCGAAGTCGCACATCAGCTGCTGGCCAAAGGGTTGGCCTATAAATGTTTTGCCACACCCGAAGAGTTGGACGCGATGCGCGCGCAGCAGCGGGCAGAGAAGCTGCCGATGCGCTATGATGGGCGCTGGCGCGACCGCGATCCAGCGGAAGCCCCCGAAGGCGCACCGTTTGCTATCCGTATTAAGACCCCAAATGGCGGCAACACCGTTATTGAGGATGTGGTGCAGGGCAAAGTGACGGTCAGCAATGCCGAGATCGACGACTTTATCCTGCTACGTTCCGATGGCACACCAACCTATATGTTGGCGGTCGTGGTCGATGACCATGATATGGGCGTTACGCATATCATTCGCGGTGATGACCATCTCAACAACGCCTTCCGGCAATTGATGCTCATTCAGGCTATGGAATGGCCGCAGCCAGTTTATGGCCATATTCCGCTGATCCACGGCCATGACGGGGCAAAATTGTCCAAACGGCATGGTGCTTTGGGAGTGGAAGCCTATCGCGACATGGGAATTTTGCCCGATGCCCTGTTCAACTATCTGCTCCGGCTGGGATGGGGGCACGGCGATGATGAGATTATTTCGCGCGCCCAAGCCATTGAATGGTTTGATTTGCCGCAGGTTGGGAAATCCCCGGCCCGGTTCGATCAGAAAAAGCTCGATAACCTCAATGGGCTGTATCTGCGCCAAACCGACGACGATGCCCTGTGCAGTTTCGTTAAACCGCTGGTCGAAGCGCAGCTCGACATCGAATTGACCGGCGATTCGCTGACATTGCTCCGCGATGCAATGCCGCATTTGCGCGAACGGGCAAAGAATCTTGTCGAATTGGCAGAAGGGACGCACTTTTTGTACGCGGCGCGTCCGCTAGTTCTCGACGAGAAGGCGGAAACTCTGCTAGACCCTGCAGCACGGCAATTGCTGGTGACGATTCACAATTCCCTTGCTGGTCTTGACGAATGGACAAGTCCGGCAATTGAGGCGGAAATTCGAACACTGGCGGAGGCCGAGGGATTGGGATTAGGGAAAATCGCGCAACCACTGCGCGCCGCTCTCACCGGGCGTACAAGTTCACCGGGAATCTTCGATGTATTGGTACTTTTGGGCAAACAGGAATCGCTGGCACGGATAAGCGATCAAGGGGAATAACCGGCACAGACCGGCAAGAGAAAGGAAAAGGCAGTGAGCGAACAAAGCGCAAATCTGAATCTGAATGGCAATAGCTTCGACTATCCGGTGCTGAAGGGCACGGTGGGACCTGATGTCATCGATATCCGCAAATTATATGGCCAGACCGATGTCTTTACCTATGATCCTGGCTTTACCTCCACCGCCAGCTGCGAATCGGGCCTGACCTTTATCGATGGCGACGAAGGCATTTTGCTGCACCGCGGCTATCCGATCCAGCAACTGGCCGAAAAGAGCAACTTCATGGAAGTTGCCTATTTGCTTTTGCATGGTGAGCTGCCGACCGCGGAAGAATATTCCGACTTCAATTACACCATCACCCGCCACACCATGTTGCATGAACAGCTCGCGACATTTTACAACGGTTTCCGCCGCGACGCCCATCCCATGGCGGTGATGTGCGGTGTGGTCGGCGCACTGTCGGCATTTTATCACGACAGCACCGATATTGCCGACCCGAAACAACGGATGATTGCCAGCCACCGGCTGATCGCCAAAATGCCGACCATCGCCGCGATGGCCTATAAATACACCATTGGTCAGCCGTTCCTCTATCCGGACAACAGCCTGAGCTATACCGGCAATTTCCTGCGGATGACCTTTGGCGTCCCGGCGGAGCCTTATGAAGTGCATCCAGCGATTGAGCGGGCGATGGACCGGATTTTCATCCTGCACGCCGATCATGAGCAAAACGCTTCAACCTCAACCGTGCGTCTGGCGGGATCGTCCGGGGCCAACCCCTTTGCCTGTATTGCGGCGGGAATCGCATGCCTTTGGGGACCGGCGCATGGCGGTGCCAATGAGGCGGCCCTTAATATGCTGCACGAAATCGGTACGCCTGACCGGATTCCAGAATATATCGCCCGGGCCAAGGACAAGAACGATCCGTTCCGCCTGATGGGCTTCGGTCACCGGGTTTACAAAAACTATGACCCGCGTGCTTCGGT
>JBGSLY010000439.1:0-6160 GCA_041740435.1 Parasphingorhabdus sp. | reverse complement strand
GCGTTCGATGCTTTTCACTTCGGCCACGAAATCCAGAATCGTCTTGTAATCCGACAGATCGCGTTTGAAGGCAGTGGCCGACATGAGCAAATGGTTGCGGACCAGCCAAGCGACCAGCTCGGTTTCCACCGGCTCCATACCAAGGCGCGGGCACAGTTTTTCCGCGACCGCCGCCCCCAAAATGCTGTGATCGCCGCCGCGACCCTTGGCAATATCGTGGATCAGGGTCGCGACCGGTAAAACCCGCTGATTCTTGATTTGCTGCACCGCTTCGCTGGACAGTGGATGGTCATCCTTAAGCTGACCATTGGTGATTTTTGCCAGCAATCCAATGGCCCTGATGGTGTGCTCGTCGACGGTATAATGGTGGTACATGTCAAACTGCATCTGCGCCACTACTCGGCCAAAATCGGGGATAAACCGGCCAAAAACAGAGGCCTCGTTCATCCAGCGCAGCACCATTTCCGGATCGCGCGGGCTGCACATAATGTCCATGAACAGCGCGTTGGCACGCGGATTGCGGCGCACCTTGTTGGTAATTAACTTGGCATCACGCCGGGCAATTCGCATCGCCATCGGATGAATTTCGACCCCGAATTTGTCGGCCAGTTGGAAAATCTCAATCAAGCGAACCGGGTCTTCGACGAAAAAATCTTCGTTCGGCAGGGCAATGCGACCCCGATCCATGACAAATCCAGACAGGCTACGCGCCCGGATAGAGATGGACGGGAGGGAAAAAGCAGACAAAAAACGGCGGCCGCGCGTGGCATGGGTTTCATCCAGATGGGCGAGAAAAATTCCGGTCAGGCTGCCCACCGTCGCGGCATTCAGGAAATAATATTGCATGAAGCGTTCGACCGACGATTTTCCCGGCCGATTGGCAAAGCGCATCCTCTGCGCCACCTCGCGCTGCAAATCAAAGGTAAGCCGGTCCTCGGCCCGCCCGGTAATCTGATGCAAATGGCAGCGCACTGCCCATAGGAAATTGGCGGCGCGGCGAAAACGGCGGAATTCCTGTACCGTCAGCAACCCCACGGTCACCAGCTCCGCCGCACTGCCCACTTTGTGGATATATTTGCCGATCCAATAGAGGGTTTGCAAATCGCGCATCCCCCCCTTGCCTTCCTTGACATTGGGCTCAACGACATAGCGGCTGTCGCCCATTTTCTTGTGCCGCTCGTCGCGCTCTTTCAGTTTTTCGGCGACAAAATCCTGCGCCGTTCCCGACACCACATCGGCAAAAAACCGCGCGCGCGCCTCGGCATAAACGGTGCGGTCGCCCCAGACATAACGTCCCTCCAGCTGCGCGGTGCGGATGGTCAGGTCTTCGCGGGCCATGCGGACGGTTTCGTCGATTGACCGGCTTGACTGCCCGACCTTCAGCCCCAGATCCCACAGCCAATAGAGCATCGATTCGATGACCTGTTCGGTCCAACTGGTCTGTCGGTGCGGGGTGATAAAGGCGATATCGACATCGCTAAACGGGGCCATTTCGCCACGCCCGTAGCCGCCGACCGCCATCACCGCGATCCGTTCCCCGGTCGATGGATTGCTGACCGGATATTGGTAGTGGATGGCGACATCATAGATAATGCGCACAATCTGATCGATCAGGAAGCTCTGCGCCGCCGCCGCATCATGGCCAGCCGAAGGATATTTCGCTAGCCTCCGCGATATTTCCGCCCGTCCGGTTTCCAGCGCCTGGCCGAGCAGTTTCAGGATCTCAGTGCGCGCCTTGCCGATGCCGTGCTCGGCGACCAATGCAATAATCGCCTCGTTGATCGCCAGACGATCAATAATCGCCCGGCGACCGACCAGAAAATTGGCGTCCGGAATGTCGGCTTCCAAATGGTCAATGGCGACAGGTTTGTTCATCAGACCCCTTCGGCTACCAATTTACGATATTTGGCCGCCAGCTCGATTTTCGAGATTTTCGCCGTGCCCAGTTTGGGCAATGGCTCATCATGTTGCCAGACATAGCTGGGCACCTTGAACGCCGCCAATTTGGTCTTCAAATAGGCGGTGAGCTCTTCACCGGTCAAATTTTGCCCCGGCTTGCAATAATAGACAATGGCAGGCACTTCGCCAAAGCGTTCATCGGGGATGCCGAACACCGACACCTCGGCAATGGCCGCATGCGAATAGGCGGCGGCCTCAACCTCGGGACAGCTGATATTCTCTCCGCCGCGGATGATAATGTCCTTTTTGCGGTCGACGATATAAAGAAACGCCTCCTCGTCGAGATAGCCGATATCGCCGGTCCGGAAATATCCGTCGCTGGTAAAGGCATCGCGAGTGGCATCGTCTTTGCCCCAATAGCCGTTGAAATTGAAAATGCCGCGAATGCACACCTCGCCGCGCTCACCCTGCGGCACTGGATTGCCATCATCGTCCAATATAGCAACCGAACAGATTGGCGGCGTTGCTCGCCCGGTGCTGTCGGGTCGCGCGAGATAGTTTTCGTTGGTGTTCGAACACCCAACCCCTTGCGTTTCGGTGAGGCCATAGCCGATGATCGGAAACCCCTCCCCCATCGCTTCTTTCAGGCGTTTGACATGCTCCACCGGGCGCGGCGCACCGCCCGCCGCCATGGTGACACAACTCGACAGGTCATATTTGCTGCGATTGGGATGGGTATATATCTCCATGCTCATCAACGGCACGCCGACGAAATAGGTAACCTTTTCCTTTTCGATCAAGCGCATCGCTTCTTCCGCATCCCATTTGGGCATGATCACCAGCTTGCGGCCGATGGCATAGCTGACCAGCACCAGCGGCACCGAGGCGGTCACATGGAAAAGCGGCACCGCAACCAAGGCGGAGGGCTGGATACTGGGCAAAGTGCCCATTTCGGTCATCACCGTCGCCATAACCGCAAAGGCGCCGACAAAACTCATCGCCCCCTGTACAACCCCGCGATGATCGGAATAGGCCCCTTTGGACCGGCCGGTTGAGCCCGATGTGTATAGGATCGTCGCGTTGTCGAGGGCGTCGAGCGTAGGCAGGGGTGTAGTTTCATCCCCGCCCTTGGCCAGCAGCACCGACAATCCGCTCAGCGGCGGACCGTCATGGTTAAACACAATCACTTCCGCGCCGTGGTCGCGCCCGCTGTCGGCCAGCCTTTTGGCCCGCTGCTCATCGGCAAAGACAATCGAGCAGCCGACATCTTCGATTCCGTCGGCAAGCTCATCACCCTGCCACCAGCCATTGAGCATCGAGGACACACCGCCCGCCATGATGATCGCCATGTTGAGTATGATCCAATTGGCGGAATTGCGCGCCGCTATCCCGATCCGGTCGCCTTTTTTAACGCCGTGACCGGCAACCAACCCACCCGCCAGTTTGCGCGCAGTGGCGTAGGTCTCCGCGAAGGTGAGCCGGATGTCGCCATCGACCAGAAATTCCTTGTCACCGTGTTGCATACAAAAATAAGCGAAATAGTCGGCCAGATTTTTCGGCGCATTTTTGAACATCGGCATTTGAACACCGAATTTTTCCGCCATTTCCAATTCCAGCAACTGGCCCGGCTGAGTCAGGTTGGTCAAAACTTCAAAGGCTCTTACATCGATCGCCGACGGCATGCGCATTTCTCCCGGATTGTCATTAAACCTTGGTCTATCAGGCTTTGGCTTTATATGGGGGGGAAATTGCATGGGGAAAAGAGTTGATTGAGACTGTTTTGGCCAATCTGGCCGCATTTACCCGATTTGAGAGTTTGGGCCTGTCTCCGATTGCGCTCGATCTCGGATTCTTCACCCTGAAATGGTATTCGCTCGCCTATCTGGTCGGAATTATGATCGGCTATTGGTACCTGCTGAAGCTGACCGCGCAGCCCGGTTCCCCGATGGCACGGAGGCATACCGACGACATGATTTTCTATGCGACGCTAGGCATCATTTTGGGCGGTCGTCTGGGCTATGTGCTCTTCTATCAGCCTTCGATCCTCTCCAACCCCATCGACGTGTTCAAGGTGTGGGAAGGCGGCATGTCGCTGCACGGCGGAACCTTGGGCGTCGTATTCGCAATCTGGTGGATGGCGCGCAAGGAAAAGCTCAGCTTTCTGCGCATCTGCGACTATGTCGCGACCGTTATTCCCTTTGGCCTATTCTTTGGCCGCCTCGCCAATTTCGTCAATGGAGAGCTTTGGGGGCGGGAAACCGATGTGCCATGGGCGATCATTTTTCCCCAAGGCGGCGAAATTGCCCGCCACCCCAGCCAGCTTTACGAAGCGGGGCTGGAAGGTATTCTCTATTTCTGTATCCTGTCGCTGATGTTCTGGAAAACCGACGCCCGCTATCAGCCCGGCAAACTGGTCGGCGCCGGATGTCTGGTCTATGGCCTGTCGCGCTTCACGGTGGAGTTTTTCCGGGAGCCCGATATGCAGCTACAATGGCTGGCGGAACAGACGGGTTTCAGCATGGGGCAATGGCTGACCATCCCGATGATCCTGCTGGGCCTGTGGCTGGTTGCCACCGCCAAAGGTCGGCGTCAGCGCGTCGAACCGGTCGCCGGGAGCGCCAGTGTCGCATGAGTTTGCGCGCGCGGATGAAACCACCGCGCATTACCTGATCCGGTTGATCGAACGCGAAGGACCGATTTCGCTTGGCCGCTTCCTGGGCGTGGCCAATCACGATTATTATGCCAGCCGCGATCCGCTGGGCAGCGAAGGCGATTTCACCACCGCGCCGGAAATCAGCCAGATGTTCGGCGAGCTGATCGGACTTTGGTGCGCCGATCTGTGGGACCGGGCGGGGGGCAGCGACACCTTGCAACTGGTCGAGCTTGGCCCCGGCCGCGGCACGCTAATGGCCGATGTGCTGCGCGCCGCCAAGGCTTGCGCTTGGGATCCGGTCCTCCATCTGGTCGAGACCAGTCCGAAGCTGCGGGCAATCCAGAGCGGCGTTTTGCCGACGGCGGTGCATCATAAAGACATCTCCACCTTGCCCGATACCGGTCCGATGATCGTCATTGCCAATGAATTTTTCGATGCCCTGCCCGTTGAGCAACTGGTCCATACCGCCGATGGCTGGCGGCAGAATAGGGTCGGACTGGAGCGAGCCCGATTTGTTTTGCAGTCCGGACACGAACCTATGGAGCATCTGCTGGGTATCGATCAACGCGCTTTGCCCGTGGGAACCATCGTCGAAATCCATCCAGCGGCGGCCCAGATTTTTGAGGTGCTGTCGCGTAAAATAGCGGCCTTGGGCGGGGCATTGCTGCTGATTGACTATGGCTATGCCCTGCCCGGCAGCGGATCGACATTGCAAGCCGTGCGGCGGCATATGCCGGTCAATCCGCTAACCGAACCCGGACAAGCTGATCTGACCGCCCATGTCAATTTCGCGCCGCTGGCGCGTGCTGCGCGTAAAGCAGGCCTGTCGGTTCACGGCCCGGTCGAGCAGGGCCAATGGCTGACCGCGCTGGGGATTGAAGCGCGCATGCGAACGCTGACCGCCGCCGCGCCGGAAAAGACCGACTCCATCGCCGCCAACCATCGCAGATTGGTGCACGTCACCGAAATGGGCCGATTGTTCAAAGTGATGGCCGCGGTATCGAGCGATTGGCCGGAACCGGCGGGGTTTGTATATCAGGATTAAGCGATCGGTCGGAAATTTGACTCCGTAATCCCCCGCGCCGGAATTCGGCTTTACCCGCCCAATCTTAACCCCGCTGTCTCTTCCAGCCCCGCCATGATGTTCAGGCTCTGCACCGCAGCCCCGCTGGCACCCTTGCCCAGATTGTCGAGCCGGGCACATAGCCGCACGCGGGTTCCATCGCCGCTGGCAAAGACAAACAGGTCGAGCCGGTCCGACGGCGGGGCATTTTCCTTTAGCAGGACTTCGCTCAATCCCTCCGTGGGCAGGACATGGACAATCGCCGAGTCCCCATATTGCTCCTCCAGCGCCTCTCGGACATCATCGCCCCGCGCCTTTGCCCCCATGGCGGCCAGCGGCAAGGGCACCTCGACCCACATGCCGCGATAGGCGGGCACGACGGCGGGCGCGAAAATCACATCGTGTTGCAGCCCGGCATAAAGGCGCATTTGGCCGAGTTTTTAAACACACAGCAAGCCAGGGTCGATGCTGTCCTGATGGTGGGTGGGACCTTAACACCAATGTTGCTCCAAGCTCGGATCCTCGATCAGATTGAAGACTGGCAG
>JBGSLY010000438.1:0-2994 GCA_041740435.1 Parasphingorhabdus sp. | reverse complement strand
TCGACCGCGCCATCGGTCCCGTTCGCGCTGCAGCCCAAGCTCTGGTTGCCCGCGCCGACGCTGATCTGCTCGCTCTCGACTGGAAGGAGGCTGAAGACGCTTGGACCAGAGCGGCGGCAATGCTGACACCGTTCGATCTGGACGCGGGTGAGAAAATATTGTGGGAAGCAGCAGAACGGCTGGATGTATTTGGACAAGATTTTGCCCAGATGCCGGCGTTGGCGGCATCCGCGCAGCATTGGAAGAATCTTTTCGCCGCCGCTACAGTTCGCTGTGACCACCAAATTGCAGCACGGGCGCAGTTATGTCTCGGCAATGTGTTAACTGCGCAAGGACAGCAGGTTGGAGGAGAGGCCGGATTGACGCTTCTCGCCGATGCGTTGTCTGTCTTTCGCAACGCACTCGATGTTTTTACTGAAACTGAGAATCCCGATCATTGGGCAGCGGCTCAACACGGAATCGGGCTTATCTTATGTGTTCAGGGGGAATGGGCTGAGGGCCAAGCAGGACTTTCATTGCTAGCCGATTCGACCACCGCCTTTCGCAATGCACTGACAGTTTACACCAAAGACTTCGCACCGGAGCTTTGGGCGAATTGCCAGAAGAGCTTAGGGGCAGTGCTGAAGTTGCAAGGAGAACGGATAAAAGGTGAAACCGGACGGCATCTGCTTGCGCAAGCAGTAACCGCGTTTCAGAACGCTGAGACCGTGATAACACAAGCGGAGATGCCTCCTTTATGGGCGGGGTTGCAACTGAATCTCGGCAATGTGCTTCGAGTGCAGGGAGAGTGGACACCGGGTGCGAATGGAATTGCGCTGCTTGCTCAAGCAGTGATCGCCTACCGCCGCGCTTTGACTGCGATCTCGGAGGCCACGATGCCTACCGATTGGGCGATGATTCATAACAGCTTAGGGCTCGTGCTGCTTGTTCAAGGTGAAAGAACTGGCGGTACGGGCGGATTGGTACTGATATCGGAAGCGAAGATCGCTTTTTATGCAGCGCTGACTGTCAGAACAAAAGATACAATGCCCGTCGCATGGGCGAAAACCCAGAACAATCTGGGACTCGTGCTAATTGCTCAAGGAAAGCGGATCAGGGGTGAGTACGGTCTGACGCTGCTTCTTGAAGCGAAGAGCGTTTATGAAGAGGTGCTCACCGTTTTTACAATCGAATATTTTCCCCATTATCATGAGTTGACGCAGGAAAACCTTGCCATCGCAGTAGCCCTGATCGCTTCACGGCAGGGGTGAGCCAGAAAATGAACGCCCGGCACAAATGGCGCTCGATTTAGAAAGCTTGAGCCTGATTTAGGGTCTTGCTGTGATTAATGGAAACAAGCCCCTCCCCTGAAGGGGAGGGGAGGATTTGGTCATGGCCTAGCTTATGAATCCGCTATGTTTATAAGAATCGCGCGGGGATTTCCGGATCGCTGGTGTCGAGCAACGGGATCGCATTGGCGGGCAGTCCGGCATAGGCATCGGCCCAGCGGGCTACCCAGCCGGGATCACTGACCTTGCCGGGGTGATAGCCGGGCAGCAGCGAGCGCAGCATGGCGGGCGATGTTTTGAGCAAAAACCGCGCCGCAAGCGGCTGCGCGGGCTTTGCCACAGACCGTCGCGCTTCAACATCCGGATATAGGCTTTGCGGCTGCATAGAGCGACATGCCATACCCCGCAAAACAGCCCCCAAGCGCGCGGCCAATAGTCGCCGTAGAGGTCCTGATACAGGTCATAGGCGACGTTCTTATGCTCGGTCTCCTCGACCATATGCCAAAGGATCAGCGATGCGACCGCAGGATCGGCGCTGTGAAACAGATCGCCGCGCTCCTCGATCAGCCATTCGGTGATCCCCATGGTCATGGTTTCAAACCCGGCGGTATAGGCCAGCCGCCAGCGTAAAGGCCTGCGCTGGAAACGCTGGTAGTCAGCCTCCATTCCCTGCTCGACATCGGCCAAATCGGGATAATGCCGTTTCAGGATCTCGTTATAGCGGCGGTGGTTTTGGAAATGATGCCCCTCCTGCGCCATAAAACCGTGGACATCGGCCTTGAGCTTTTGGTTGCTGGCTTTTTTCAGCGCCTCGCGCACCGTTTTGATCAGGAACGGCTCCAGATAAGGCATGGTAAGCGACGCACCATTGGCCATATGGCTCCATTCGGGGCGATCCGGATGCCAGACCGGATTAATACCCTCATCAAAGCGAAACGGGATCGCCCGGACGACGATTATCGGGGCAGTAGTGCTCATGGACTGACCTCCAGCGACTTGTATTTCTGCCAAGCGCCCCATGCGAATAGGCCGAAGCCGATATGCACCGCGAGAATGGGCGGCCAGCCAAACAGGTAAATGATATTGTTGATGGTGACATTTCCGGGGAAAGGGCCGCCGCCAAATTCCAGACCGCGCGTACCGAACACCGCATTGGCGATGGCGGGCAGGGTGAACAGCCAAGCATAGGTTAGCGAGGACCAGAACAACCAAGTCTGTCCTTTTGCCCCCAGCTTGACCATCGGTGCAACGGCGGCCAGCGCGATCAGGATCAGGCCATTGGTAATCCCCTCCAGATGTGCCATATTCCAGGCGCGGCGATCACCGCCGATCTCGACCGGAATGTCGGTGACCAAGGGCCAGAGATCAATCGCGCCGAGCAAGAAAAAGAAATAGAGCCAGCCGCTGAGCGCCGCAGAGATCAGAAGGCCGACTCCGTTGAGCACCAGCAGCACCCGGCGTTTTTCACTCAGCATGATTTTGCCTCCCCGAGGTAATAGGCACCACATTCGACAATCGCGACACCGCCTCCGGACTCAGCCTTTCCAGCGCCTGGGTGCACCAGTCAGCCCATTGGTGTTCCCAGCGGACACCCACATCCATCGCCAGCCTTTGCCCAAGTTCGGACAGGCTCTGCGGCTCGCCCAGAGCCGCTTCGTTCTCCAGATACCGGGCGTGCCGGCTTTGATGGCGTTCGAGACGCAGCATCAGATTGGCGCGCAGCGCC
>JBGSLY010000437.1:0-3240 GCA_041740435.1 Parasphingorhabdus sp. | reverse complement strand
CTTTCCAGCGGCCATCAAGCGCATAGGCAAGTGCAAGGTTCTGACGCGTACGTCCATCAACCTGATCGCTACGAATCGACGCTTCCAGCGTTTGCACGGCATCTTTGGTTTCACCGGCCAATGCCAGCGCCAGACCATAGTCGCTTCCCGGCAGAACCTGTGCATGTTCGCGAACCAGCGATGCTGCCTTATTGGCTTTGCCCTGCGCCAACTCCGCCATGGCAAGGCTGAGCACCACGCGGGCATTTGTCTGGCCCAATTCCATCGCGTCTAGGAAAGTCCGCTCGGCCGAAGCGAAACGACCCATGCTGAAATAGGCCTGACCCAATGCCGCACGATAGCCCGCATTTTGCGGATCGGCAGCAACAGCCATTTCGGCAAAGCTGACCGCGGTAGCCCAATCGCTTTTCGCCATTGCCTTCTCGGCTTTAGCGGCATATTTGGGAGCCTTTTTGGCCTCTTGCGACACGCTGGATGCCGATGCGACCGAAGTGGTTCCGCTACCTCCGCAACTTGTCAGCGTCGCGCCGATAAAAATCGTCGATGCCGCCATTTTGATCCATGTGGTGCGTTTCATCTGTCTGTCCTCGCAAGTAAATTCGGTTGCATTCAGTCACGTGTGTCGGCGGGCAAACGGCCAGCCATGTCATCAATTTCCGGCATTTTGCTCAAATATTCGTCGAGAGCTTTGGTTACCAAATTCTGTGCCGAAATACCCTTGATGGCGGTTGCCAAGCGCAGCCGAAGGTGCCGATCGGCATCCAGCCGCAGGGTAAACGCCGCTTTGCGCTGCCCCTTGGTTTTGCTTTTTCCGCGTGGCTCGGCCCGCTGAACAAAGGCGACTTCGGGAACGACCAGTACCGGTTCCACTGCTTTCGGTTCGACAACTTCGGATTCGACTGGCGTGTCGAGAATCAGTTCCGCCTCTTCTTCGACCACTGACGTACCTTCGCGCTCGGCCAAGGCTTTCTGCATCTCCATATCTTCGATATAGTCGCGCGAAATCTGATAGGTCCGGTTGAGCCGGTCTGCGATCTCTTCCTGCTGCTGATTGACCACCGGCAGAGGCTCGGCAATCGCACCTTCCAGCGGGTTGGTCAGAAAGTCATGCGACGAACGCGGCATCTCTGCGTTCTGGTCCGGATCGACATCATAGCCCATATCGTTCCAGCCCAGGTCATCGCTGACCGATTGCTGGGGAACGGCATTGCCGAATTGCGGACGGCGCATCGCTGGCTTGGCTCCGCCCTTGCGCGCGAGCAAGCTGCCCGAGAGAGATGCTAATGGTTTGGCTTCACCCATGGTTCGGTCCTTTCCTTAAGACCCGACCACGCGGCGGCCAAAGCCTCCGGCTGGTCGATGGGTGATTCCCGCCGCCGAATTGGCGGAGGCGGGGGCGGCGAAAATCGTCCGGCGGAAATTCTTTTCCAGTCGGTCAGAGATATAGTCCCAAAGGGCGATAACTTCCTGAGCCGAACGTCCGGTGGGATCGGTTTCCATAACGGTCCGCCCGTCAATCATCGATGCGGCATAATCCGTGCGATGATGCAGGGTGATCGGAGCCACGGTGCCATGCTGTGATAAAGCAACCGCAGCTTCCGAGGTAATCTTGGCATGCGGCGTTGCGGCGTTGACCACGAAAATCAGCGGCTTGCCGGCGCGTTCGCACAGATCGACCGTTGCACCCACTGCGCGCAAATCGTGCGGGCTGGGGCGAGTCGGGATGACGATGAGCTCTGCCACCGAAATAACGCTCTGGATCGCCATGGTGATCGCTGGCGGCGTATCGATGACGGCCAGTTTAAAAC
Organism: Parasphingorhabdus sp.; assembly: GCA_041740435.1. GTDB lineage: Bacteria > Pseudomonadota > Alphaproteobacteria > Sphingomonadales > Sphingomonadaceae > Parasphingorhabdus. Next base: position 1,432 of record JBGSLY010000437.1, on the reverse strand, counting down.
CTTGTTGGCGCAATATGGCCAGGTCGTTGGCCAGCCGCGATACAGTGGTCTGGGCAAAGGCCGGAAGATCGGCTTCGCGCTCGTTCCACCAATCGGCCAGCGATCCTTGCGGATCAATGTCGATCAGCACCACGGGCCCCGCACCGCTGAGCTGCGCTTGCACGGCCAGATGACCCGACAATGTCGTCTTTCCGGACCCGCCTTTTTGCGATGCCATTGCTAGAACTCGCACCTTATTCCCCTTGAAGAATTCGATTTCAGGGGCTGATGTCGCAGAATGAGGCTAAAATAGGGTTAACGCGGTCGTTCATATTTCCTGAACCGATCAGAAACCTCGGCAAATCTGCGGTTCAGCCAAGGCTAATATTGTATTTGCTAATTTTTTTTGCAGTTTGCATAGTGTTCGCATCGGGACAGCAGCGGCGCCGGAAGCGCGTGAACCGATGCTCTTTATAAAGTGATGGGGTAAACAAATGCGCAAATTTCTGTCTTCGGGTGCGATTGCCATGGTGCTGGTTTTGGCTGCGTCTCCAGTTTTGGCCGACGTCAAAGCCGGGGTCGAAGCATGGGGCCGGGGCGATTACGCAGGCGCCGTTGCCGAATGGAAAGGCCCGGCCGCAGCGGGCGATGCCGATGCGCAATTTAATTTGGGCCAAGCCTATAAGCTGGGACGCGGTGTTCCAATGGACCTCAATCAGGCCGCGGTCTGGTACGAACGCGCCTCCAAACAGGGGCATTTGCAGGCCAGTGACAATTACGGACTGATCTTATTTCAAAATAACGAGCGCGAGAAGGCTCTGCCCTATCTGACCTCTGCGGCGGCGCGCGGGGAACCTCGGGCGCAATATGTTCTGGGCACCGGACATTTTAACGGTGATTTCGTACCCAAGGATTGGGTCAAAGCCTATGCGCTGATGACTAGGGCATCGGCACAAGGCTTGCCGCAAGCATCAACCAACCTGTCAAAAATGGACCAGTTCGTAAAACTGGAGGACCGGCAAAAGGCAATCGCGCTGGCCGGGCAAATGGAGCTACAGGAGCAAAGGCAAGTTGCCTTGCTGGCCGGGGGTCTGCGCGCAGCACCGCCAGCACAGCCGATGCAAACGGCGTCTCTGCCGCCCTCTCAAGTTGCAATTCCCGCTCCTCCCCCAAGCTATACGCCGCCTCCACCTGAAAATCCGGGACCCGGCGCTGGCTACACCCCGCCACCGGTCGGCGGACCCGTGGCGTCCTATTCGCCGCCGCCACCCAGCTATACGCCACCCGCCTCCGCTCCACCTGCGCCTGAATATACCCCACCCGTGGCATCGCGCAGCGGGAATTGGCGGATCCAGCTGGGCGCGTTCGGCGATCAAGGCCGGGCAAAAGCATTGTGGAACAGCCTGGAAGGCAAAGTGACGGGGATGAGCACGCTTCAGCCCTATTTGGTGAC
>JBGSLY010000436.1:0-9172 GCA_041740435.1 Parasphingorhabdus sp. | reverse complement strand
GAAATTGCGTTTTGATGGTGACGGCGTACGGACGTCAGGTTGGTCGGCGGCTAGCCGTCGATTTTCCTGATTTTCCATTGCCATCTGCCCTGCGTCAAATCCCCGGAAACTGGCTTTATTCCAATTCCGTGCCAATCAGGTTAATATCGCTAGTCGGCAGTCCGGGAAGGGTCAAGGTAATCTTGCCATCACCAATCAGCAAATTTCCGCCACAACTGTGCAGCAGGTTTTTAACGAGGCGCAGCGAAAATCCGACGCCGAGCAGCGGGGTCTGCCCCGGTTCGCCGTCCTCCGGACTGGATGGATCGAGCAGTTGCGCCGCTGTCTGTGAACGCATGTTTTGCGGCATCGAAACGGTGAATTCGTTGATCGGCTCCAATCCCGCCTTGGTTTCCAGAACGCCGTCGATCGCTTCTCCTTCCTCACAAACCATGATGCAAGTGGACAGCAGCCGAGTAAAAATGCGCTCCACCGTATCGGCATCGCGGGCGAAATCGGATGGACGACCGGATACGACCAGGGACAAAGCGACCCTGCGCGACGCCGCCAGATCGGACAGCCGATGATGGATCCGTTCAATCAGCCATGCCGCTTTGGTCGTGCCGTCACCTTGTTCCAGATTACCGCTATCTCTCTTTGCTGCCACATCAAGATCATCGATCCCGTTCAACAAGCGCCTGCCCTCAAACAGGATTTTGGCCGCGAGCGTGCGATAATCTGAAGATACAGGGCCAAACAATTGCTGTTCGATAATTTCGGCAAAGCCGATGACCGCATTCAACGGCGTCCGCAGTTCGTGGACCAGTTGCTGCATTTGCACCTGTGTGCGCAGTTGATCCTGCGTTCGCAAGGCCCGATCCAAGGGCTCGGCGCGTTCAAGCCTTCCGACGAAACCCCGAAAGCGGCCCGACTGATTATCAAAGCGCGGCGATGCCGTCATCCGCCACTCGCCCGCGACTATCGGCGATCCGACAAGGCGCATGCGGGCGTTTCGCATCGGCATACGATTGCGAAAGGCGGAAGCGCCAGCGGCATCCGGCCCGGAACAATTGCCAAAACCGGGATGGGCAATACTGAGCCCGATGACAGCAGTTCGCGGCGCTGTGTCGCACCAGATGATTTGTCCGGCATCATCGGTTTCAAAGCGCATGCTGTTGACCGGTCGGCCCATTTCCGATGCAGCAATTGGTACGGGCGGGTCCGACCGCTCACCCACTGGCCGCGCATGGGTTTTGCGATAGTCTTCGATCTTCGCAACCAATTCGCCGATCTGGGACAAAGGCTGTTGCTCAGGCTTTTCTGCTTCGGATGGATTAGCGGACGCAGCGTCGGCTCTGCCCATCGCCGATTTGGCCGGACGAAGCTCCAACACATTGTCCTTGATCCCTGTGCCCGGCAAAGCTCTTTTTGCCAAGGGCCCAAGCACAATCTGCTCTTCGACAACCGATTGCGCCTCGGTGCTGAGAAGGGGAATCAGCTCCGCCCATTCCGCGTCGCTTAACCGGGCACAGCGAACCGCCTCTTCGCATATCGGAGATTGATCAGCACACAAATAAGTCATCAAGGGAATGGATTGCAGGCGTCCGCGCAGGGTTTTTACGGACGCCAGCCGTTCGGATTCGGACACATGCGGGGCAAGCTCGTGCAACCGCATCAGTCCGTTTCGGACATCTTCGGTCACCAAATTCTCCGGCCTTTGTGCAAGAATATCAACGATCTGCCGCCACTGCAGGGTCGCAATGGTGCCGCTGGGTGTCGGCCCTTTCAATACAGTGTTAAGGCGATCATCAAACCGCAAAATCATTTCCATCCCTGCCCGATATTAACGGTTTGATAACCCTTCCATCGGCTTAGGCAAAGCTAGGAAAAATGCACGTCACAATGTGGGACAATTGCAATCTCTGATTATTTTATTATAGAAGGTTGCCGGAACGCTATTCGGAAATTTCATTGCTATGGCACAATTTACCCTTGACTCGATTGACCGGCAAATGCTGCACAAATTGCAGGATAATGGCCGGATCACCAATGTCGAACTGGCACAGACGGTTGGCCTGACGGCTCCGCCGTGTCTAAGGCGGATGCGGACGATGGAAGATGCGGGGGTTATTCGCGGTTACCATGCCGATGTCGATCCAGCGAAGCTGGGCTATACCATCACCGTTTTCGCGATGGTCAGTCTGAAAAGCCAGGCCGAAGCGGATTTGCAGGCCTTTGAACGGCATATTTTGCAGCTACCCGAAGTACGGGAATGTTATATGCTCAACGGAGAGATTGATTTTATCCTGAAGGTCGTCGCGAAGGACCTACAGTCTTTCCAGCATTTCCTGACCAGCCAGCTGACCGCCGCGCCGAATGTTGCCAGCGTCAAAACATCGCTGACGATTCGTTCGGCAAAGCACCTGCCCGGGGTGCCCGTAGAGCCATAGAAGAGTTGAGCCATAAAAGAGGCGCCCGAAGGCGCCCCTTTCATTCTTATTTTTGCATCAAATCAACTTGTGATCGCCGCAACAGGAGCAGCGGCATTCTGGCTGATCCACAATGTCCAGAAATCAGCCAATCGCTTGCGATTGCCGGTCACTGCGGCCAGCGCCGTCTTTGCACCTTCCACATCGGACAGGCCAAATTTGGCGAGTGCAAGACCCATATTGGCCCGGGCCGTATCGATGCCGCCTTTGCTCAATGCGGCTTGATACATGGCGGCGGCCCGGGAATATTCCGAATAGCTCATTAGAGCATCACCGGTCGCGATGGCGATTTTGCCATCGACGGCCTTTTCCGCATCGCGCTCTGAACCCGACAAACTGGCCCGGTCAGCAGAGGTCCGACCGCTGGCGGTGGTGTAGGTTTCGGTGATATAGGGGACGTTCAGGCCATCAATGCCCTTTGCGCGGCAGTGATCGATCGCTGATACCACTTCACCAGGCAGGCGGCGGGGATCCGCAGCTTCGGCATATTCGGCGCAATCGCGCGCGCTGACCATCGCATCGGCACGGCGCATCAAGCGCATGACATCCAGATTTTCTTGTGTGTCGAGCTTAACCGAGTCACGGTAGACCGTCAGGGCCGCACGCCAGTTATCTCCAGAGGGATAGGCCGCCACCAGCTTATAGCTCCAGTCCGCCGTCTCACCTGGAATATTGCTCTTCAACGCCATTCCGGTGCCCCGACGAAACCACTGTTCCGGGGCCTTTGCGCCCTTGGCAGATTCCATGGCAATCGCGCGGTCGAGCGCAGCGAAACCTTCGGTAAATTTATTTTCTTTCCAAAAGGCTTCCGCGAGCAGCGCCCCCGCGGCATTATCGGTATAGCCGCCGTCTATCGCGGCTTGCAGCCTTTGCTGCGCCTCGCCGAACCGGCCTGCGCCATAGGCGAAATTGCCCGAGAAAAAGCTCAACCGCGCCGCTTCGGCTGGTTGCGCGAAACCGCTTGTCAACATCATGTTGACACCTTTTTCTGTTAGCGCGTCGTCCTTATTTTTGCTTCCGAAATTGACCGCAAAGGAACCGGCCGCATAAGCGTCGATACCGGTCCAGCTTTTGGCGAGTAACGCGTCGAGCATCGGCTTCACGACCGCCGGGTCACCTTCCAATGCCTTTTGCACCGCGCCGCCTTCAGCCGCGAACTCCTTCGAATATTTAGGCTTGGCTTCCTTTTCCTTGGCAATGGCCGCTGGCGCAGTCGTCAGCGCCAGCACTGACCCCGCCGCCAAAGCCAGACCCAATGAAAAATGAGAAAACATGCGCATTAAAACGTCCTTCCAAAAATTTTACCCGCCCCCGCTTCGAAGTTTTTCGATTTCAGGATGGTTGCGGATACCCCGTTGAACAGATAAGCCTTTTATCACGGCCAGCGCCCATTGGTAGTGAAAACGCCGTGAACGATGGTTGAACGCGCCCGCTGTCTGTTGTTCAGAAAAGCGGGATACACAAAAGGAACACTTTATGCTGATGGTGGTATCCCCCGCCAAGTCGCTGAATTTTGCTGGTCCCGACCCGGACGTTGCGGTGACCGAGGCGGCTTTCCCGGAAAAAACGGCGCGGTTGGTTTCGGCGTTGGAGCGTATGCCGGCGGCCAAGTTGAAGCAGATTATGCCGGTGTCCGATTCGCTGATCGCCCTTAACCGGTCACGGTACCGGAAATTCTATGACCAGCCGGAACGGGCAGCAGTTTTCGCTTATAATGGCGATGTTTATACCGGTTTTGAGGCGCGGACGCTGGACGAGGCGGCGCTGCGTTTTGCCCAAGACCATTTAAGGATATTATCGGGCCTTTACGGCCTGCTTCGGCCTTTTGACGCCATCCGCCCGCACCGTCTGGAAATGGGCACCCGCTGGGCGCCGCGCTACAAAAAGCTCACCGATTTCTGGGGCGATCACATTGCCAATGCTTTGAGCAGGGATTTGGCAACGATTGAAAGCCCGATTCTACTCAACCTAGCGAGTCAAGAATATTGGGCATCGGTGCAGCCGCATATCCGGCGGTTCAAGGCGCGGATCATAGGCTTTGATTTTCGCCGTGATACTGGCGGCGGCCTACAATTCGTTAGCTTTGACGCCAAGCGAGCCCGGGGCATGATGGCGCGGTACGTCTGCGAAAACTATCTGTCCGATCCGGAAAGCCTAAAAGCGTTTGACTATGACGGGTATCGCTTTGACCCCGAAACCAGCAGCGAAAATCTGCTGTCGTTTGTTCGGTGACAGAGGGTAAAACGGCCGTCATTGTTGGGGCCAGTGGCGGCATCGGCAAAGCGCTTGCTCATGTTTACAAGGCGTCGGGCGAATATGACTCCGTGATCGAATTTGGCCGGTCCATGGCTGGCTACGCGCAGCTTGACCTTTGCAATGAGGACAGCATCGCCGCAGCCGCAGCATATGTTCGGGACCAGACCGCCGTCTTGGACACGGTGATTGTCGCCAGCGGCCTGCTCCACGATGGTGCAAAGGGACCGGAAAAGACGCTGCGCGAGCTCGACCCGCAGTGGCTGATGCAAAGCTATCAGGTTAATGCCATCGGCCCGATGCTGGTCGCCAAGCATTTTCTGCCGCTGATGCCCCGCGACCGGATCACGCGGTTCGCGGCGCTTTCGGCGCGGGTGGGGAGCATTTCCGACAATCATCTGGGTGGATGGTACGGATACCGGGCGTCCAAAGCGGCCCTGCACATGGCGATCCGCAATCTGGCGATTGAATGGACGCGGAAAAACCCGCAATCGGTGATTGTCGCGCTGCATCCCGGCACAGTGGACACAGGACTCAGCAAGCCGTTTCAGCGCAATGTTGCCTCCAAACGCCTGTTTACCGCGCAGCAGTCCGCCGGTTATCTGATGACGGTGTTGGAAAATTTACATCCGCCGGATTCTGGCCGGATTTTCGCATGGGACGGGCAGGAAATAACCCCGTAATTCGCCCGCTTGGGGTAGAACTTTGCCTCGACTTGTTCTAGGGCGTTATCCAAGAAACATAAAGGTGGGATGTCTTTAAGCCGATTCATAGTTTCCGTTCGTGTCGAGCGTAGTCGAGACACCAATTTGCCTTGCAAAACCGCAAGGCATCTCGACTTCGCTCGATGCGAACGGATGGTATCAATGTCATCTTCACCTCATCAGAAATAACAAATAAAGGCCGCCGTGTGAACGACCAAACTCCTGTTGCCCAACCGTCCGATATTCAGCCGATTGACATCGTCGATGAGATGAAATCGAGCTATCTCGACTATGCCATGTCGGTCATCGTCAGCCGTGCCTTGCCCGATGTGCGCGATGGCCTGAAGCCCGTTCACCGCCGCATTTTGTTCGCCGCGCAAGAGGCGGGATTTGTTGCCGGGCGCCCCTATCGCAAGTCCGCCCGTCTGGTCGGGGAGGTCATGGGTAAATACCACCCGCACGGCGACAGCTCGATCTATGAAGCGCTGGCCCGGATGAGCCAGGACTGGTCGATGCGGGTGCCGCTGATCGACGGTCAGGGTAACTTTGGATCGATGGACCCCGATCCCCCCGCGGCGATGCGCTACACCGAGGCGCGGCTGGCCAAGGTCGCCAATTCGCTGCTCGCCGATCTCGACAAGGATACCGTCGATTTCCAGCCCAATTATGACGGGTCGGAGAGCGAGCCACAGGTTCTGCCCGCCCGCTTCCCCAATCTGCTGGTCAACGGCGCGGGCGGTATCGCGGTCGGCATGGCGACCAATATCCCGCCGCACAATCTGGGTGAGGTTATCAACGCCGCGATTGCCTATATCGACAATCCGGCGATCACCGTCGATGAGTTGATCGAGATTGTCCCCGGCCCCGATTTTCCGACTGCCCCGCTGATTCTGGGTCAGGGCGGCGCGCGGCTCGCCTACCGCGAAGGACGCGGTTCGATTATGCAGCGCGCACGGCACAAGATTGAGGAAGGGCGCGGTGACCGCCGCTCCATCGTCCTCACCTCGATCCCGTTTCAGGTCGGCAAATCGGGTCTGGTCGAAAAAATCGCCGAAGCGGCCAAGGACAAGCGGATCGAGGGTGTGTCCGACATCCGTGACGAATCGAGCCGGGAAGGCGTGCGGATTGTCATCGACCTCAAACGCGACGCGACCGCCGAAGTTGTGCTCAACCAGTTGTGGCGCTTCACCCCGGCGCAATCGAGCTTCCCCGCCAATATGCTCGCCATTCGCGGCGGGCGGCCCGAGGTCATGGGCCTGCGCGACATTATCGAGGCCTTCATCCAGTTCCGCGAAGAGGTCATCACCCGCCGGACCAAGTTTGAGCTCAACAAGGCGCGCGAACGGGCGCATATCTTGCTGGGCCTTGTGGTTGCGGTCACCAATATGGACGAAGTGGTGCGGATCATCCGCGGGTCATCGACCCCGGCGCAAGCCCGCGAAGCGTTGATCGCCCGCGAATGGCCGATTGCCGAAATTGCCCCCTATATCAAGCTGGTCGAAGCGATTGAGGCGGACATCGAGGGCGATGTCTATCAATTGTCCGCCGTGCAAGTGAAGGCGATCCTTGACCTGCGCCTGCACCGCCTGACCGCACTGGGCCGCGACGAGATTGGCAATGAGCTGAAGGAACTCGCCAGCCATATCACCGAATATCTGGCGATACTGGGTGATCGGGTCAAACTCTATGCCGTCATGCGCGGCGAGCTGGAGGCCGTGCGCGACGAATTCGCCACCCCGCGCCTATCCGAAATTACCGCCGCCTGGGACGGGCTGGAGGACGAGGATCTGATGGAGCGCGAGGATATGGTCGTGACCGTTACCCACGGCGGCTATATCAAGCGCACCGCGCTCGCCACCTTCCGCGCGCAAAATCGCGGCGGCAAGGGCCGGGCGGGGATGGCGACCAAGGACGAGGACGCGATCACCGAATTGTTCGTGACCAGCACCCACACCCCGGTGCTGTTCTTCAGCAACATCGGCAAGGTATACCGCCTCAAAGTCTGGCGCCTGCCCGAAGGCGGGCCGCAGACCAAGGGCCGGCCGATGGTCAACCTGTTGCCGCTGGGCGAAGGCGAAGCGATTTCCAACGTGCTGACCCTGCCCGAGGATGAGGCCGAATGGGGCGGGCTGAGCGTCGTCTTTGCCACCGCCAAGGGCTATGCCCGCCGCAACAGCATGGACGCCTTTGCCAATGTGCCCAGCAACGGCAAGATTGCGATGAAGTTCGAGGGCGAGGATGCCGATGACAAGTTGATCGGGGTCGAACTGCTCAGCGCCGACGACGATATTTTGCTCGCCAGCCGGGGCGGCAAGGCGATCCGCTTCGCCGCCGACGACATTCGCGAATTCCAAAGCCGCGCCTCCACCGGCGTGCGGGCGATGAAGCTCGCAAAAGGCGACGAGGTGATTTCCTTGTCGATCCTGCGCCGCGTCGGCACCACGCCGGAGGAGCGCGAGGAGTATCTGCGCTTCGCCCCGTGGAAGCCGGAGAAAGAGGGCGAACCCACGCTATCGCCTGAACGCATCGCGGAAATGGCGGCGGCGGAGCAGTTCATCCTGACCGTCTGCGCCAACGGCTATGGCAAGCTATCCTCCGCCTACGGCTATCGCCGCACCGGCCGGGGCGGACAGGGGATCACCAACATCGACAATATCGAGCGCAACGGACCGGTGGTGGCCAGCTTCCCCGCCACCAAGGGCGACCAATTGATGCTGGTCACCGATCAGGCCAAGCTGATCCGGATGCCTTTGGATTCGTTGAGGGTGCTGGGACGCGGAACGGCGGGCGTCCGGCTGTTCAATGTGGGGGATGACGAGCATGTTGTCGGCGCGGCGAAGATTGATGAGGAAGAGGGGTAGGATGGTGATGGTTCCGCAGAAAGCGGAGTGGATGATATCGGCAAGGTTAATTAGTATTGTGTCACCGGAATTAGCTTGGTAATTTAGTTGCTATTAGATTTTATGATCCCCATTAAATTTCAGGCGTATATTTTACACTACTTGGCGATAGAATTTGTACATTTTCGACTCAACTGACTAAGGCGATCGCTAATAGCTACGCGACTTTTAGGGAAAACTGACCATGCAAACCTTGGAAGAAATAAAGCCGAAGCAGAAGCGTTTGGTTTTTGATTTGGTTGAGCAATCTGGTTTGGATATGTCAGATTGGATTCAAAGCTCCAACGATCCTCGGGGTTTCAAAGCTAATCCTAAATACTGCTATGAGTGGTCGTTCGTAGAGCCAAACGTTGTCGTCGTTCTGAATTTATGGCATGAAGCTATGGAAATAGTGGATGGCAGAGTGTGCGAACGAGGAAATTTTCGCGCAGATGCAGAGAGCCACGCCGGTCCAAGCGGACATCCGATGTGGCGAAAGAGGGCTGCCAAGCTCGACAACGCACTTCAGGCTGGATTGAAAGATAATTTACCTGTCCGAGTGATTATAAACAGCGGTTTAAGGCGAGAGCCGAACGATCCAAAGGCGAAAGGATCGAAAGTTCTGAAGCGAGAGCTTGATTCAGAGCCTTGGACCATTGCAGAATATGATTGGGCAACAGGTCAACATACAATCGTTCGAGGCATATTGGATCGACAGTTCGTTGATCAATTCGACCTTGATCAAGCTGAGAAAGCCGACCCTGAAAAGCGAAAGCAATACGGCTTGGTCTACGCTCGCGACCCAAAAGTAAGGGACCAAGTCAAGGCAAGGTCGAAAGGCTGCTGTGAACTTTGCGGGGAATTGGGG
>JBGSLY010000435.1:0-2550 GCA_041740435.1 Parasphingorhabdus sp. | reverse complement strand
TTCTGCCAGCAATTCGCGCCGGAATTGCCCGCCAATGCCGACGGAACCCGCAGAGATTGGGACGATGAGGAACAAGCCGCCGCCGACTGCATTATCGACACCGTCGAAAAACAGGCGCCCGGTTTCCGCGCCAGCATCATTGCCCAGACCCGTCTGTCGCCCAAAGGGCTGGAGCGCACATTCGGCCTGTCGGGAGGCGATATCATGCACGGTAATATGAGCCTTGATCAGCTATGGGCAGCGCGGCCTGTGCTGGGCAATGGCGGGTATCGCGGACCGGTCAAAGGCCTCTATATGTGCGGTGCAGGCACCCATCCCGGCGGCGGCGTCACCGGCGCGCCGGGGCATAACTGCGCGGCTGTGGTGCTTAGGGACCGGGGTTTTCTCAAGCCGAAATGGCGGTAAAGTTTGGTGCCAAACAGAATAGTACCCTTTCCGTTCGTGTCGAGCGAAGTCGAGACACCTCAAACGCTGATTGCAATCTCACGGCATCTCGACTTCGATCGATGCGAACGGATCGCGCTCAAATCGTCCGCTGCGTCCACCAGTAGAGCGGCAGGCCCATCAGCATCAGGACAACGCTCAGCCCCGAAGCGTCCCATCCTGCTCCGATAAGGCTCCACACGCCAAACACACCGCCGATAATCGCGGTCGGGATCGCCAGCCGCTGTTTGAGAGCCGCCGCTGCGCAAGCAAGATACAGCCACAGCGTAACCGATGTGGTGAGCAGCGCCATGAAGGAAAACAGGCCCGCCATGCTCCGGCTGCTGTTTGCCATGACAAGGATGCTAGCTAGTGTGCTCGACACGAGCAGCCCGCGCACGGCTACTCCATTGGCAGCCGTTTTAGCAAACCACATCGGCATCATTTTCCGCCGCGCCATTTCTCTGGGGAGTTCCCCTTGCACTAGGGTCCAACCGTTGACCGCGCCAATCGCGCTGATCGCGGCGAACAGGCCGACAAAAGCAGCAGGCCCCGGCGACCAATAGGTGGCAACGAAAATCGCAAACGGCGCCGCCGAACCGGAAACCTGATCCATCGGGAGCATAAGCGCGATGCCCGAGCAAACCAGCAGGTAGATCAAGCCCGACAGACCCGCGCCGATCATCGTAGCCCGCGCCACATTGCGCTGCGGATTGGCGATTTTGTCCGAACCCGCACACGCAGCCTCAAATCCCACCATCGCCCAAAGCGCCATGGCGGCAGCGGTATTGACCGACGAAAGGGTCAATCCTTGTTCCGGAAAAGGCGCTAAGGCCGCGCCGCCTTCGCGGCCCAGCACCATGAATATCAGCGCGGCGACCACCACCAAGGGGACGACTTTCAGGATCAGCGTCACCACCTGAAACCCGCCCGCCGCGCGCACGCCGATGATGTTGATGCCCGTCACCAGCCAGATCACCGCCAATGCCGACAATGCGGGCTGTCTGGCCAGACCGGGGAGAAAGCTGCTGAGATAGCTGACCCCGCCGACCGCGATCGTCGCGCATCCAGTGAAAACCGATACCCAAAAGGCAAAGCCGATCAGGAAACCCGCCAGCCGCCCAAAGCTATGCTCGACCAGTTCGGCAGGGCCAATCGCCCGGTCATGGCTTTGCGTCAGCGTGGCCAGCACATGCGCGAGGCACACCGCGCCGCCAAACGTGATGATCCAGCCCGCCACGGCATTCCAGCCAAAAGGCGCCAGACTGGCCGGGAGCAGAAACACGCCGGACCCAATCATATTGCCCATGACGAGAGCGACAGCAGCAAAAAGGCCGAGCTTGCGGCCCGGCGCCTCTGTAATTGCTATCTGCTCGGTCAACCGATCAGAACCGTTTCGCGAGTTTCACCCCTACAATGCGCGGTTTGATGGTGTAATCATAGAACACCCCGCCGGAACGGCTGACGTTACCCGGATCGCCGCAGATCGATTCGCCGCATTGGACTCCAGCATTGACCACGCCATTGCTGTTAAACAGGTTGGTCGCAAAGACTTCGGCCGTCCAATCCTCATTCTTCATGCCGAGGCTGAGGTCAACGGTGGTATAGGAATCAAAGTTGCCCACGATTGCATTTTCAAATGGTCGAAGATCGCTGCGGCGACTGCCAATATAATTGCCGGCAACCTGAAAATGACCATCCCAAGTACCAACCGGGAATTCATAGCGCGCAATAGCGTTACCCTTGAATTTCGCGGTAGTCGGCAGCCTGCTGCCAGCAGGAGCCAACAGGGCATTCGCCTCTCCTGCTGGACCAGCCAAGGTACAGTCGAAACTGGCATTGGCAATCCGGCAGAAATCGCGGCGGATGGTGGCATCATTATAGCTCGCACCGGCGCTGAGTGACAATCCGCCGCTCCGATAAGCCAAATCGGTCTCAATCCCGCGAATCCGGGCAATGCCGGCATTTCGGATTTCCGTGAGGCCGTTGGCGCCAAGAAAGCTCAGCTGGATATTATTCCAGTCTTGTTGATACACCGCGCCGTTCCAGCGTAGCGGACCGAAATTGGTTTTCCAGCCGAGCTCGTAATTGTCGAGTTCATCGGCACCATAAGGGGGCAAGGTGCCG
>JBGSLY010000434.1:0-4637 GCA_041740435.1 Parasphingorhabdus sp. | reverse complement strand
CCAAATCCATGCGCGAACGTTTGGAGGCGGCAGGCGCGGTTTTTTACCCCTGGGTCTGTCCTGATGATCCTGCGAACGGACGAATGGTGCGGCTGATCTGCTCCTGGACAACGACCGAAGCGGAAGTGGCACAGTTTCTGGATATTGCGGCTGCGGCATAGCATTATAATTATCCCTCATATATAACATTAGATAAATACATACTCGATCTCTCTCGGTGTATTCCGATTGCCGCACATCAAACTTGTCTGACATAGACGGGGCTTCTTACGGCTAGGCAGATGTGATGAAAAGTACGGCACGGGCGGTGGTGATTGGCGGCGGCGTTGTGGGCGTCAGCACCTTGTATCACCTTGCCAAAATGGGGTGGAGCGATGTTGTTTTGCTGGAACGCAAGGAACTGACGTCGGGGTCAACATGGCATGCCGCAGGGCTTTTGCCGCTGTTCAACCTCAGCTATTCGGTCGGCAAACTGCACCAATATTCGGTTGGTTTATATCCCAGTCTGGAGGCCGAAACCGGCCTACATGCAGGGTTTTCGCAAGTGACCAATATCCGGCTCGCGACGACCAAGGACCGGATGGATGAATATCATTATTATGCCGGGGTCGCGCGGACGATTGGCGTGAATGTGAACTTTCTGTCCCCTGATCAGGTGAAGGCCATCTGGCCGCTAGCCAATATGGACGGGGTGATTGGCGCAATCCAGCATCCCGACGATGGCTATATCCAGCCCGCGGATTTGACACAGGCGCTTGCCAAAGGTGCGCGTCAGCGTGGGGCGACAATTTACCGCAACTCCACCGTTACCGCAATTGCCCAGCAAACGAATGGCGAATGGCTGGTATCGACCGACGAAGGCGACATTGTGTGTGAACATGTGATTTCCTGTTCAGGGAATTTTGCGCGGCAAACGGGTGCGATGGTCGGCCTTGATATTCCCGTGATCCCTGTCGAGCACCAATATATTGTCACGGAGCAGCATCCGGCGATTATGGAGCGCAAGAAACAGGGCCTGCCAGAAATGGGCGTCCTGCGCGAATCGGATGCCAGCTATTATATGCGCGAAGAAGCCGGCGGTCTTTTGCTCGGTCCTTATGAAGTCGGTGCGCCCGCCTGCTACGTCGATGGTCCGGCGCCCAATAGCGAATATGAACTGTTTCCCGATGCGCTGGAACGGCTGGAGCCTTATATGCTGGCCGCGATGAACCGGGTGCCCGCTTTTGGCGAGGTTGGCATCAAGAAAGTCTATAACGGTGCCATCGCCTATACACCCGACGGGTCGCCCATTGTCGGACCGGCCTGGGGCCTCAAAAATTTCTGGCTCAATGAAGGGCATAGCTTTGGGGTCACGGCGGCGGGCGGCGCAGGTTGGCAGCTCGCGCACTGGATTGTCGATGGCGAGCCGACGATCGACATGATGGGCGTCGACCCCCGCCGCTTTGGCGATTATGCCGGCCGGGGCTTCCTGATCGAAAAGAATGAGGAGGCCTATGCCAAGGTCTTCACTGTGCATTATCCTGACGAGGAACGCGAAGCTGGCCGGGCGTTGCGCCGGACACCATGTTACGACCGGATGAAGGATTTGGGCTCGGTCTTTGGCTCGGTCTTTGGCTGGGAACGGCCGAACTGGTTCGCGCCGAAGGACTATGCGCTGGCTGAAGCAGATCTCGAAAAGCCAGATGTGCTGTTAAACGATAATCACCCTGTGGTTCCCGGAGAGCCAATCCGCGAAAAATGGTCGTTCCGCCGGTCCAATTATTTCGAACATGTTGGCAAGGAATGCCTGCACGTCACCAAACATGTCGGCGTTCAGGATATGAGCGCTTTTGCCAAGTGCGAGATTTCCGGTTCGGGGGCGGAGGCGTGGTTGGATCAATTGCTGACCAATGCGGTGCCGAAGAAAGTGGGCCGTGTCTCCCTGTCCTATCTGCTGACCAGCAAGGGCGGCGTGCGCAGCGAGTTTACTGTCTGTAAGCTGGCCCCGCAGCGCTATTATCTGGTGTCCGCCGGAGCCTATGAGCGGCATGATCATGACTATTTGAAAAAGGCGATGCCGACCGATGGTTCGGTCTGCTTTGAACGATTGACGACCGCAATGGGCGTGCTGGTGCTGGCGGGTCCGCGTTCGCGCGATGTGCTGCGCAAACTCTCCGATGCCGATCTGTCGAACGAGGCTTTCCCTTGGCTGACCGGCCAGAAAATCAGTATCGGTCTGGCGCAAGTTGACGCGCTGAGAGTCAATTTCATTGGTGAACTGGGCTGGGAAATTCACCATCCGATTGAGATGCAGAATTATATCTTCGACAGGCTCATGGACGCTGGAGCGGAGTTTGACATTAAGCCATTCGGCATTCGCGCCATGACGCTGATGGCGCTGGAGAAAAGCTATAAGCTGATCCCGCGTGAACTGTCGGTGGAATATTCGGCGTATGAAAGCGGGTTGGACCGGTTCATTAGTATGAAGAAACCTAGCTTTTACGGCCGCGATGCACTGCTGGCTTGGAAGGAAAAGGGGCTTTCCAACGCCTTGGTGACGATGGAAGTGCATGGTGTTACCGATGCCGATGCGCGCGGATCGGAAGCCATTTATTGCGGCGAAGACATTGTCGGTCGCGTGACATCGGGCGGCTATGGCTGGCGGGTTGGCAAAAGTCTGGCTCTGGCGATGATCCGGCCCGATTTGGCCAAAGTTGGCGCCGAATTTGAAATCGCGATTCTGGGCGTTCGTCACCGCGCGACTGTCATCGAAGATTCGCCGTTTGATCCGCAAAATGACGCCTTGAGGAGCTAAAATGTCGCGCTTTGACCCCATTGCCGCGTTGCTGCAACAAGACCGCAAGGGTTACACCCTGCCGCGCGAATTATATGTTGGCGAAGAGGCGTTTGCCTTTGATACGCAGGTGATGCTGAAATCGGTCTGGCTTTATGCCTGCACTGTGGCGCATGTCAAAAATCCCGGTGACTTTTTTGTGTTTGAAGTGGCGAACAATTCGATCATCATTGTTCGCGGGCGCGATATGCAGGTGCGGGCCTTTTGGAACAGTTGCCGCCATCGGGGTGCGAAAGTCTGTCTGGAGCAAAAGGGCCGGAGCCCGCGCCTGATGTGTCCCTATCACCAATGGACCTATGGGCTTGACGGCAAGCTGCTCGCCGCGCGCAGCATGGCGGAGGAATTTTCCAAGCCTGATCATGGATTGAACCCGGTTGCGCTGGAAAATGTTGGCGGTTTAATCTTCATCTGCATGAGCGACAACCCGCCGCCGATTGATCGGGTAAAGGCCGATATATCTGAGCAGATTGGCATCTATGACCTCGAAAAGCTTAAGGTCGCGGTGCAGGACGATTATATCGAAGATGCCAACTGGAAGCTGGTGATGGAGAATAATCGCGAATGCTATCACTGCGATGCGGGGCATCCTGAACTCATAAGCGTGCTGGGCACATACGGCTTTGGTAAGGGCCTGCCCGAAGATGGCGAGGCGGATATTGTCGATGACAGCGATTATGATGCTCTGGTCGCGGCAAAGCGGGCGCAATGGAAAGCGCTGGGCATTGACCATGACCTGATCGAATTTCCCGATGGCTGGTGGCACCGCGTGGCGCGGCTGGCGCTCGCCAATGGAGCGGTGACGCAGTCGATTGATGGCAAGCTTGCCTGTACAAAGCTGATCGGTCCGTTTGCGCAACCAGAGACTTCCAGCCTGTCGGTCTGGACCCAGCCGAACAGCTGGCACCATTTCTGCTGCGATCATGTGGTGACATTTTCGCTGACCCCAATTGCCGCCGACAAGACGCTGCTGCGGACCAGTTGGCTGGTGCACGAAGATGCAGTGGAGGGGGTCGATTATGATCCTGACCATATCGCGGCCCTATGGCGCACAACCAATCAGCAGGACGGCCATTTTTCCCATATCAATCATCGCGGGATCGCCAATGACGGCTATGTGCAGGGTCCCTATGCTGTCGAAGAAAAGCTGGTGGAAGATTTCAAGGACTTCTATGTCGACCGTGCCCGCAGCGCATTGCAGCAGGTGACGCCATGAGCGTTCTTCCTGATTCCGGATCGATCAAACTTTCGGCGGGAAACTGGCAGGCGGGTGAGCGGCCCGGTGAGTGGGTTCGCCCTCTGGTGGACGATCCCCGCGGCTATCGCACCATGCTGCTAAAAGTCGCACCGGGTCCGTTGGGTGTGCTGCATTACCATGACACCATCGAACAGATTTATGTCATCGACGGCGATTTCTTCGATGATGATACAAGCTATGGTGCCGGCGATTTCCTGCTGCGAATGCCGGGCGCGATGCACCGCGCGGGCAGTGAGAACGGCTGCACCATGCTGATTGTCTACGCGCCGCTGACCGAGGCCAAGGCATGACCCGGTTCAGCGTATTCAGCCTGTTTGCCAAAGCCCTTGGCGGACATAAAGATTGGCCCGAACAATGGCCCGATGCAGCGCCTAAACCGGCTTATGATGCGATCATCGTGGGCGGCGGCGGACACGGGCTTGGCGCGGCTTATTATCTTGCCAAAAAATATGGTATTACCAATGTTGCCGTGCTGGAAAAAGGCTGGATTGGCGGCGGGAATACCGGGCGCAATACAACGATTATCCGATCCAACTATCTCTATGACGA
>JBGSLY010000433.1:0-4504 GCA_041740435.1 Parasphingorhabdus sp. | reverse complement strand
GAATTTCGGGGCCGGGATGACTGGCGGTATGGCCTTTGTGCTTGATGTCGACAATGATTTCGCTCGCAAAGCCAATCCGGAGAGCGTCATTTGGCAGCGGTTCGACAGCGCCTATTGGGAAGGACACTGCCGTTCGCTGATCGAGGCGCATCATGCGGCGACCGACAGCAAATGGTCGGAGACTATCCTGCGCGACTGGGATCGCTGGCGCAGCAAATTCTGGCAAGTGTGTCCGAAGGAAATGGTGAGCCGGGTTAAGCAACCTTTGTCGGATGCGGTAGAAGTCGTCGCGGCAGAGTAATCAGCCCGCCGCCGCCATCGCGCGGTTACGTTGCTGCGCGGCATCGAGCACCCGGGTCATCAGGTGGCGGATAGCGTTATGATCGTCCATCACGTTCAGTCCCTCACGTGTCACGCCGCCGGGGCTAGCCACCCGGTTCGCCAACTCCGCGGGATTGACATCGGACTGCGCCGCCAAAGTAGCCGCGCCATCGACCATCACCATAGCCAGCCGCGCAGCCTGATCGGGGTCCATACCCAGATCGTTCGCTGCGCCGGCCAGCGCATCGATGAAGCGATAGACAAAGGCAGGACCCGAGCCGGCAAGGGCGGTAGCCAGATGCATCTGATCTTCTTTCGTCAGCCATTCAACAGGCCCCAAAGGCGAAAACAAAGCGTCGGCTGCACTTTGAACATCATCAGCAGCGGCATCGGCAAACAGGATCATCGGCGACTTACCGACCCGAACGGCCAGATTGGGCATCAACCGCACGATCCCCCCCGCGTCCGGAAACCGCGACCGCAATTGCTCGCATTCCACTCCGGCCAGAATCGAAACCAGCAAGGTTTCCTTATGCACTCGGGGAGCCAGCGATGGGACGATAGTGTCCAGCATCTGCGGTTTGACCGCCAGTAAAACCAAATCTGGCGATGGCATATCCGGCGTAATAGCCGCATATGCGCGCAACTTGGCGGGCAGGGCGGAAGGCTTTGGATCAACGATCGTTACCTTCGCCGGGTCCCAACCCTGATCAAGCCACGCTTGCAGAATCGCGCCGCCCATATTGCCGCATCCCATGACCCAGATCGAGTTGCGACCTGCAGGCCAAGACGAAGGTTGTGTCACTATGCCTCACCCCGAATATCAACCAGAGCATCGGCCAGCGCCTGAGCCGGGCTTTTATCGCTCCACAGCACGAACTGGAACACCGGGTAAAAACGCTCCCATTCATCGAGCGCCATATCGATGATAGTCTGCGTTTGATCGACCCCCAACAGGCCATTGGCGGGAAGCATCATGGCGTGCCGGAACAACAGGATGTTGCCATCCGACCAAAGCTCGAAATGGCCGAGCCAGACCTGTTCGTTGATCAGCGCCAGTGTTTCGCAAATCGCAGGTTTTTTGTCGTCGGGAATGCGGATGTCGGGCAGAACCAGCAATTGCAGGACATTGTCCTCCTCCTGCCAAATCGCGCGCAATTGATAGCGGGTCCAATTGCCTTTGACATAGGCGCTGACCTCTTCCTCGCTGGTGCTTTCAATCTGCCACCCGCGCGCATCGAACAGGGCAGCCAGCATATCCACTGGCGGTGCCTCTTCGCGGTCAAAGTCCAGTTCCTGATCTTCAAATTTCATGCGGGGAGTGCTCGTTACCTTTGTGCATCAGCCCATAGCTTGAATCCACAAAACGGCAAGCAAATGGAGCACCCGTCCGCTATAGCATGTGGGAAGCGTGTGGATAAGCACCTAGATATGGGGTGGTCATCCTCCCCCGTGGGGAAGGTGCCGCGCTCGCAATGACGACAGAAACGGGTAAGCCTGCCTATTCCGGCTTTTTACTCGCGGCCTTGGCTGCCAGTTTCTTCTCCAGCGCATCGATCCGGGTGTTGAGCAAATCGGCTTCAGCGCGGGCATTGGCGGCCATGGTTTTGACCGCGTCAAATTCTTCGCGCGAGACGAAATCCATCCCCGCCACCCACTGCTTGGCGCGCTCGCGGGCCCCGGCTTCGGCTTCGCGACCTACCCCGGCAACGGTTCCAGCGATACCGTTGATCAATTTGGAAAGGTCATCAAAAAAACGGTTCTCGCTCTGCATATTAAATCTCCAAGTGGCCGCACATTCGGCCATTCATATTTCATATCTGGGTACGCGCCGCCGGAACGACAAGGGTTTCCGCGCCGGGATTGAGTACGTTGATCTGATAGTTCAATATCGCTGCAAAGCACAGCCAAGCAAGATAAGGCACCATCAACCAAGCCGCAGTATTGCGGATACGGCCAAAAACCATGGTGGTGGCCAGCGCCAGAATGAAGATCGACAGCAGCAGCCAAAAGGCCGATCCAATCTGATGCATCCCGAAAAACAGCGGCCCCCAAAACAAATTAAGCGCCAGTTGTGCCAGAAATAGCCCGATAGCGAGGCCGCGCAGTGGAGCGCCGCGAGCATGCACGATGATCGCAAGTGCCACCGCCATCAAAGCATAGAGGACCGACCAAGCCGCGCCAAAAACCCATCCAGGCGGCTGCGCCTCAGGTTTGATCAGCGCCGCGAACCAACGGTTTTCATCGCTTGATCCCGCAATTTGCGCCGACAAAAATCCCAATAGAACAATCGCGGGCACAAGAAATATCACCCAGCGCAAAAGTGACATGCGCAGCTGTCCTTTTGAGGCGATTTCGGTCACGCAAACGTTCTCCAAAAACATCCGAGTCCGCAAATCGGCGACTCGTACTTCGGTGACTGGCAACCTAGTCAGGTACATTCGGCCAAGCAAACGAACATTTGCCAGCAATGATCCCTGATTACGGTATGAGCAAACTCGAACCCGTCGTCTTGCGGTCGGCCAGATCGCGGTGCGCCTGCGCAGCGTCGGTCAGGGCATAACGTTGATTGATCGCGACCGATATTTTTCCGCTCGACAGCATATCGAACACTTTGCCAAAACCCACCGCGCGGTCTTCGCCAGTGATATAATAATGACCGAGAGTGGGCCGGGTGACAAACAGCGATCCGTTGGCGGACAGAACGCCCAGATTGACGCCGGTGACCGGACCGCTGGCGTTACCATAGGAAATAATCAGCCCACGCGGGCGCGTGGTTTGTAGTGAAAGCTCCCAACTGTCCGCGCCGACGCTGTCGAAACTGACCTTGACGCCATCGCCGCCACTCGCCGCCAGCACCTGTTCGGCGAGATTGTCGGTTCCAGTTAGAAGGGCAAGATCGGCTCCGGCATTGCGCGCCATTGCGGCCTTTTCTTCGCTGCTGACCAAGGCGATGATATGCGCGCCCTTATGCCGCAGCCATTGGGTAAGGATGAGACCGACACCGCCAGCCGCTGCGTGCACCAATACACTGTCACCCGGCTGTACATCGGCGCAACGTTCGGCCAGTGCCTCGACGGTGCAGGCTTTAAGGAGGGCCGCGGCGGCGAGATCATCGCTGATCCCGTCAGGAATTTTGAAAACAGTTAATGCAGACACATTGCGCGCGGTCGAATAGGCCCCCAATGCCGGTCCAAAGGTATAGACCCGGTCGCCGACCGCAACATTGTCAACGCCTTCGCCAAGCGCCTCGACTAGCCCCGCCGCTTCCACGCCAAGACCGCTGGGCAGGGGAACCGGATAGATGCCGCTGCGGTGATAAATGTCGATAAAGTTGATGCCGATGGCCGTGCTGCGCATCCGCACTTCGCCGGGGCCGGGGGCGGGCAGGTCTTCACGGACCCATTCGATGGCTTCGGGACCGCCGGTACGGGTGATACGCGCGCTAGTTTCAGTCATGCTCTTTTCCTCTTTCGCAGCGGCCAGCGATGGGCCAAGATGATGATGCCCGAACAGGCAAATGCCACTCCGCCTAACGCAAAGGCGATCAGCCACCAACTATTGAAATTCTCATGGTTTTTCCAATCCATGATGTGCAGCGACCAGAAGAAATCATAAAACCGCCACGTCGAACTGCGGACCGCCGCCACTTCGCCGGTGGCGAGTGGAACGAAAATCCGGACATCATCCGCCATGGTCACGCGCCAAGCGGGAAGCCGTCCGCGATATTCCGGTGATTCGGTTTCGATCCGCTCGACAGTTTTAATCTGTGCCTTGCCCTCTATCCATGCCGCTTCGGCAATTCTCCGGGCTTCCGTGGCGGAAAACGCGGGGCGCGGCGCTCCGGTGCGGGCGACAAAGAGGTGCACATTGTCTTTCGTATCCTCGACCTCCACAACAGGCTGCCCTAAAATGTTGCGATAGCGCAAGGAAGCGACCGGCTCCGCTACCTGCGACGCGATAACGGCGGGGGATACCAAACCGCTCAGGTCCCCCAGCACCGGGGCTTCGCGTGTCGCCAAATGCTCACCCCGCACGGTGTTGATGGGCAAGATGCTCATCACCGATCCGCTGACCACCCATAGCAGAACCTGAACGCCGATAATCAGCGCCAGCCATTTATGGATGCTGCTGGCCGCGCGGTGCAGTCTTGTTGCCATGGCGGGCCCTTCCTATATGCCGA
>JBGSLY010000432.1:0-7925 GCA_041740435.1 Parasphingorhabdus sp. | reverse complement strand
CGGAAACCGTGCGCCACTATACCCGGCTCAGCCGCCAGAATTATGCGATTGATGTAGGGCTGTTCCCATTGGGCAGCTGCACCATGAAGCACAACCCGCGCCTCAATGAGCGGATGGCGCGCCTGCCCGGATTTGCCGATGTTCATCCCCTGCAACCACAGGTCACGGTGCAGGGCGCGCTGGAAGTGATCCAGCAGCTGGCCGTCTGGCTGATCAAGCTGACCGGCATGCACGGCGTTGCCATGTCGCCCAAGGCGGGCGCGCACGGGGAATTGTGCGGTATCCTTGCCATTCGTGCGGCGCTGGAGGCGCGGGGCGATGCGCGGGAAGTCATCCTCGTCCCGGAAAGCGCGCACGGCACCAACCCGGCCACTGCCGCTTTTGCCGGATATAAAGTGGAGAATATTCCTGCAAACAGCGACGGGCGGGTCGATCTGGCGGCACTCAGGGCGCGGCTTGGTCCTGATGTGGCGGCGGTGATGATCACTAACCCCAACACCTGCGGCCTGTTCGAGCGCGATATGAAGGCGATTTCCGATGCGGTGCACGCGGCGGGCGGCTTTGTTTATTGTGACGGCGCGAATTTCAACGCGATTGTAGGCAAGGTACGCCCTGGTGACCTGGGCGTCGATGCGATGCACATCAACCTGCACAAAACCTTCTCCACCCCGCACGGTGGCGGCGGTCCGGGTTCGGGGCCGGTGGTGCTGTCCGAAGCCCTTTCGCCTTATGGCCCGCTACCTTTTGCCGCGAAAATGCCCGATGGCAGCTTTCGTCTTGTGGAAGAGGAAGGCGCAGCAGAAATGCACCCCCATGGCTTTGGCCGGATGACGGCGTTCCATGGCCAGATGGGGATGTTTACCCGCGCGCTGACCTATATCCTCAGCCACGGGGCGGATGGACTGAAACAGGTGGCGGAAGATGCGGTGCTCAACGCCAATTACATCCTGCGCTCACTTGAAACGACGCTCGACGCGCCGTTCGCACACTCCGGGCCTTGTATGCACGAAGCGATCTTTTCGGACAAAGGCTTCGGTGCCGGGCTGTCCACGCTCGATCTGGCGAAATCGCTGATCGACGAAGGCTATCATCCGATGACCATGTATTTTCCCTTGGTGGTGCACGGGGCGATGCTGGTTGAGCCGACCGAGACCGAGAGCAAGGCGGCTTTGGACCAGTTTATCGGCGCGTTCCGTTCGGTCGCGGAGCGCGCGCTGGCAGGGGATGAAACGATGAAGAACGCGCCCTATTACGCGCCGCGCCGAAGGCTGGATGAAACGCTGGCAGCGCGCAAACCGGTATTGGCTAGGACCGGGGACAAGCAAATGTCATAAATCTTTGCCTGTTGCTGCAAACCCGCTAACACCGGAAAAAAGCAACAGGAGAAGATGCAAATGGCTCACACCGAATCGCGCGTATGTATGGGATCGTCGATCGCCTATTGGGCAAAGCATTCGCCCGATACCATAGCGATTGATGCCAGCGATCTGAATCTCAGCTTTGCCGAGCTTGATGAACGCGTCACCGATGTGGCACGTGCGATTGTTGGCGCCGGGCTGAAGGTCGGTGACCGGGTGGCATGGCTGGGCAAAAACAGCGGTACTTATTTTGTCTTGCTCGCGGCGTGCAGTCGGGCCGGGCTAGTGATGGCCCCGATTGGTTGGCGTTTGGCCGCGCCGGAAGTCGCCTATGTCATCCGCGATACGCAAACCCCATTGGTGATTTGCGAAGCTGGTTTTGCCGAAACCGCGCAAAAGGCGTGCGAAGGGGTCGATACCGTCCGCTCGATCATTTGTGTGGGTGATGTCAATGGCTTACAAAGTCTGGATGCGTGGTTGGCAGCCGCTCCCCGCAGCGATTTGCCGCCAGCGGATGTGATGCGCGGGGTGCTGCAACTCTATACTTCGGGCACCACCGGCAATCCCAAGGGCGCGGTGCTGACCAACCACAATCTGTTTTCGATGCGACCGCAGCTTGAGCAAAGTCCGGACCATAAATGGATCGCTTTTACTCCCGGTGACAGCATTTGTGCGGTCATGCCGTGCGCGCATATCGCTGGGTCTGGGATCGGACCTATCTCCTTTTACAACGGCGGACGCATGCTGGTGCTGCCCGAATTTTCGCCCGAAGGTATGTTGGAGTGCATCGACAAGGGGTTGAAGCAGTTTTTCCTCGTGCCCACCGCGCTGCAAATGCTGATCAACCATCCGCGTGCCGCCACCACCGATTTTTCGCAAGTCGAGTCGGTTACCTATGGTGCGGCTCCCATCCCGCTCGAATTGCTGCGTCAGTGTATCCAGACCATGCCCAAAGCCATGTTCTGCCAGCAATATGGGATGACTGAAACCACTGGCACTGTCTGTATCTTGCCGCCGGAGGATCATGACCCCAATGGCAACGAGCGGATGCGCGGGATTGGTATCCCATTACCCGGCGTCGAGATGAAGATTGTCGATGAAAACCGTCAAGAGGTTGCACCGGGCGAAATCGGCGAAATCGCCATCCGCTCCAGCCTCAACATGCTGCACTATTTCAACAATCCGGAAAAAACGGCAGAGACGGTCGATAGCGACGGCTGGCTCTATACCGGCGATGCGGCGATCATGGACGCCGACGGCTATTTCTATATCAAAGACCGGGTCAAGGATATGATCATTTCCGGCGCGGAAAACATCTATCCGGCGGAGGTGGAAAACGCCATTTTCGGTCATCCCGATGTCAATGAAGTCGCGGTGATTGGCGTGCCGCATGAAAAATGGGGCGAAGCGGTCAAAGCCGTGGTTTCCCCCAAACCGGGGCATGAAGTGGATCCCGACAGCGTCATCGCTTGGGCCCGCGAACGGATTGCCGGCTTCAAAGTGCCCAAATCGGTCGATGTCATCCCCGAACTGCCCCGCAACCCCAACGGCAAAATCCTCCGCCGCGCGCTGCGCGATCCCTATTGGGCGGGAATGGATCGACGGGTGAATTGAGGGGGAGAGCTACTCAGCCGCCACAAAAACCCCTTCAAAAATCACGCCCTTGATTTGAATATCCCGCAACCCCGCCGCTCCGCCTGTATAGGGGTTGCGATCAAGCACGGCGAAGTCGGCTTTCTTGCCCGAAGCGATTGATCCCACGCTCGCGTCCATACCGATTACTTGCGCGGCCTCTATGGTGATCGCCCGCAGCGCCTTATCGAGCGACAAGCGTTCGGATGGCGCTTTGACGTGTCCGCCAATCGTCTCGCGAGTGGCCGAAATCCAAGCGAGATAGAGCGGATCAATCGGTGCCATATTGAAATCGCTGTGCAGCCCCAATGGAATATTTTTCGCTTCCAACGAACCTAATCGGTTCATTTGTGCAGCACGATCCGATCCCAGTCCGGTTTTGCCATAAGCATCGCCCAGCACGCGGATGTAATTGGGCTGTGCCGATACCATCAGGCTTAAACGTGCAATGCGCCGGTTTTGCGCCTCGGTTGAAAAGCCCAAATGCTCCAGCGTGATGGTCTGTGATGGGCGCGGCGGTAATGATTCCAGTACCTTCAGCACCACGTCCAGCCCCTCATCGCCGTTGACGTGGATGTGCAGATTGAAACCCGCATTCCAGAAGCGAGGGATTTGTATACGCATAATATCGGGTTCGGTTATCCATTTGCCGACATGCCCATCGCTGTATCCGGGAGCGTTCATCCGCATATTCTGCGCAAAAAACGCGCCGTCGGCGAGAAATTTGACCCGACGATCAACACGGACCTTCGCACCTGCAAATCGGGTTCTGGTGGCCGCCAGCCAGCCCTCAATATCTGTTGGAAGCGCCGTGCCCACAGGCATCAGCATCACCCGGGAGGGATTGTCGGTCCGTTCAAATACCCGCTGGATCAGTGCGGCCTCGGTCTCGAAATCGGCAAATATTCCGGTTCCCATATCGGAAATGGTTGTGATTCCGCGCCGCCGCAGGGTCGTTTGCAAATCGGCAAAGCCCTTTGCCATTTTTTCTGGTGACAGAATAATGGGCCGTAGCTTGCTCAATATGGCAAGCAATGCGGTTTCGGAAAACAGCCCTCGCTCAAAGCTGGCATGATGGGGGTCGGCCTTGACCGACGCGACCAGCGCATCGAATTCCGCCCGCTCCCCAATACCGAAATGGCGCAGGGCGGCGCTATTGAGAAAGACATCGTGAAAGCTGCGCTGCCAGATGACCACCGGTCGGTCGGGGGCAATCTCATCGAGCAGGATGCGGCCCATCGGCCCGTGGAACAGTTCGTGATAGCCCCAACTGATAAACACCTGATCGCTGTTCGCCGTAATCTGAGCCTTGAGCATCCGAATATAATCGGCCTCGCTTCGCGCTCCAGGAAATTTGCCCGCGGGCAGGTCCCAATCGTCGGGGGCCAAAACCGGATTATTGAACATCACCGCCGCCTGCATCGGATGAACATGCGGCTCGATTAAGCCGGGAAACAATACGTCTTTTGCAAAACGGCGATCAACCTGTGTTTGCCGGTTCTTGGTCCAGGGTTCGAGCTCCTCCAGAGTCTCGCCCAAGCCCAATATCAATCCGTCCGAGACCGCGACAAATTTTGCATGCGGATAGCCCGGCTCCATAGTGACAATGTCTTTGGCCTGATACACTGTGACCGGAGACAATGGCCGAGTATCGCCATCGCTTGCCGATGCCAACAACGCAGCCGCACCCAAAATAACGACCATCAGCCAGCGCAATAATATGTGCACAATCTCTCTCCCCCCTGCCAAACTTAAGCGGCTGTCAGAAGATGTCCAGCGAAGAATTCTTGGGTCAATTGCCCGCCGTCCGCTGCCGTTCGCGCCATGCAATGAACAGGCCCGACCCGATAATAATCGGCGCACCAATTGCGATGCTGGAATTGGGCCATTGCCCGAAAATCATGATGCCCAATGTTGAGGCCCAGAGCAGACTGGTATAATCCATCGGTAAAATGGTTGAAACCGGCCCCAGACGCAATGATTGGGTGATGCCCAGCTGAGCCAGCACTCCGAACACGCCAATCCCTGCGAGAGAGAGCCATTCCTCGCCATCATGTCCGCCGCCATAGGCCAAGGCGAACCCGCCATATATCGGCAGTGAGAACATAGAAAACCACAGGATGGACGTGGTGCTTTTTTCGGTACGTCCCAACATGCGTATCGCCAAAGATGTGGCCGCGGTAATAGCCGCGCCGAGCAAGGCGATGCTAGCACCAAAGGGATCGATAGTGCTGACGCCGCCCGGCTGGATCACAATCAACACGCCGACAAAACCCAGCAGCACCGCCATCCAGCGCCGCCAGCCAATGCGCTCCGAAAGGAAAAACACCGCCAATATGGTCCCGAAAATGGGCACCATGAAGCTGATGGTATTCGCCTCCGCCAGCGGCAAGAGCGTGACCGACCAGAAATTGAGCGCCATGGCCGTCAAACCGGTTGCAGCGCGGAGCAGATGAACACCAATTCTCTGCGTACGGATGCCGGAAAAACCGCCATCGCTCCACCACATCAGAGCCAGCATTACCGGTATCGCCGCCGCCTGCCGGTAAAACAGCGATTCCGAGAGATGCACGCCAGACTCACTGGCCAATTTGACCAGCGCGAACATGACCGACAGTGCCAACATCGCACCGATTCGCAGCAAAATCCCCAGCACGGGGCGGTGCGGTCCGGCATCGATAGGCAGGGAGGTCAGGGGTTCCGGCATTCAACTGTGCTCGTGACAGCAGCTTGCCATACTGCCAAGCGAATTTCCGGAGTCGGGCTATGGAAATAGCGCCGGTGCATCCCCAATTGGCGTTGGGATAGGCAAGCGGAGGTGAATAATGCCGTTTCAGTTTAGTGGTTGGGCTATTACCGGAATTTTATCGGTTGTGGTCGCAATCGTCGCCGCCCTTGCCGATGTTCGGCGGAGTCGCAGGAAAAATGCCGATCAGGTTGGTTTCATGCCTTGGCCAATGATTCTATTGCTGTCCCTTATTCTGGCGGCGGTTGCCATCGGTCTGGCAATCAAAGGGCTTTAGCGGCCTAGTGGTCCGATTCCGACATTTGCTACCCCTTTTTGCTAAACTCGGAGCAAATGTCGGAATCTTAAGGACCACTAGGTAACTCATGATTCTAGTGGAGCTTTTGAATTTGACATTTGATCTCAACCCTTCGGCAAGCGGGACTCAAATGTCAAATTCGCTCCACTAGGTTCTGACCCTAGTTTAATGGCTCTCCCGGTTCAAAATAGGTGCGTGCCAAGACGCGAGTTGAGCCGGTGCCCAGTTCCATTGAGACCCGTTCCCCCGGGCTGATCCCTTCGGCAGTAACCGTACCGATTACTGGACCATGCAAAATGGCATCGAGTGCCAAGCGGACCAAACGGCGTAGGCGGTCATTTTCGGTCATGCCCTCGGGGGTTTGTAAACAAATCTCCTGACCAGAAAAATGCGCCAAACCAAATGTTTGATGACTATTACAATTGATCGAACGGAAATCGATAAGGGACAAGACCGGTAATATTCCACCCGAAGCCATTTGCGATATCGATTCATCAAAATACTGCGCGCCGGTAATCAGCTGGGCTGGACGCCAGAAGACAGCGGTGTAATTGAGATTAGCGCCAATTTTCGACGCCAGTTCCAACATTTTCTCGAAGATGACTGGAACCGGTCGCCCGATCGAAATGTGCGGTCCTGGCCGGAGCGCGAACGCGCTGTTACATTTCGGCGAATCTGTGCTGACTTCACAAAAGATGCGTTCGGCGTGGCTGTCTATCCAATTCTCGGGCCAGGCGTCGGTTGGCGGAACCCATCCTTCAAACACCAATCCATGATACAGGATCGTATAAAGGCCATTCTCATTTGGTCCCGCAATTTCGGTTGTAGCGCCGCTTTTCTCTTCGGCTATTCCCGCAAGAAACCGGCTGATTGCTTCCCTAGAGGTACAAATAAACAGGTCGAACTGCGGGTCGCTCATGGCCAAGACTCACTTTGCTGGTGGTCATTTCTGGCCTTCGTTCCTATTATGTACGTGTCATGTTCGCAATCCCTTCCTGAGATTGACGCGAAAAAGACAGGTCCAAAATGGAGATTGTGTCGCACTTGCCTAGCATGGTCGATTTTCCGGCAAAGGCAAGTTTCGTTGTATGAAGCCCACGTAAAATATTATCAAGGCGCCGGGTTTGTTGCTATCAGGGACACCGTGACAATCGGAGTCATCCATTGCAACATAGTGTTATCATGTCGATTTTGATGCTGGCCGGCTTTGCCTTGCTCGGTGGCGCGGTGTATCTTTGGCGGCGCGGCGGATTGACGCGCCAGCCGATATTGATGCTGATCGCGGCCGGAGTGATGTTCGCCAATGTCGCAATCTTATCGATCCCTGTGCCCCCGAAGGGGGATTCGGAAGCGTCCTTATCGGATGGGTGAATCGGGCGACAGCCGCATATTGAGGTAATTGTCGACCGAAGACATCAGCAGTTCCAGCTCATTTTCATAAAAATGATTGGCGCGCGGGATCTCGTCGTGATGAATGGTGATGTGCTTTTGCGTACGCAGCTTGTCGACCAGCTTTTGCACCGAATTGGGCGTTACCACGTCATCATTGGCCCCTTGAATGATAATGCCCGAAGAGGGGCAGGGGGCGAGAAAGTTGAAATCGTACATATTGGCGGGTGGCGAAACCGAGATAAAGCCGCGCACTTCGGGCCGCCGCATCAACAATTGCATCCCAATCCACGCGCCAAAGCTGAAGCCGCCAATCCAGGTCGATTCGGCCTCTGGGTGAATGCTCTGCACCCAATCGAGCGCCGATGCCGCATCGGACAATTCACCGATGCCATTGTCGAACTGCCCCTGCGAGCGGCCGACGCCGCGAAAGTTGAAGCGCAAAGTCGCAAAACCGCGCCGGACAAAAGTCCGATACAGCTGCTGCACAATCCGGTCGTTC
>JBGSLY010000431.1:0-6677 GCA_041740435.1 Parasphingorhabdus sp. | reverse complement strand
GCTCGCTGTGATGCCGGTATTCTTTCTGTCCACCGGCCTACGCACCCAATGGGATGTCGGCGGCATGGCGGTATTCGGCGCGGCGGCGCTGCTTTTGGTTGCCGCAGTGTCGGGTAAGCTGGTCGGTATTCATCTGGCGGGCCGGATCCTCAAATGGGAAAAGGGTGAGGCGTCGATCATCGGCTGGTTGCTCCAGACCAAGGCTCTGATCATGATCATCTTCGCCAATATCCTGCTCGACAAGGCGATTATCACCAACGAAACCTTTACCGCGCTGCTGCTGATGGCGGTCGCATCGACCATGCTGACGATTCCGTTTGTGACGCCGAAACTGAAGGCATTAGCTGGGGTGATCGGGAAACGCGGGTAACCCTCACTCGTTTAAATTCGGACGCAACCATTGTCGCATTGTATCGAGCGGCATGTCGCGCCGTACCGCATATTCTTCCAACTGATCTTCCCCAATCCGCGCTACACCGAAATATTCCGATTGCGGATGGCCGAAGTAGAAACCTGAAACCGCCGCCGTCGGCAGCATCGCCATGTTTTCGGTAAGCGTGATACCCGTCCAATGCGTTGCGTCGAGCAGATCGAACAATATGGGCTTCAGTGTATGGTCCGGACAAGCGGGATAGCCGGGGGCAGGGCGGATACCGCGATATTGCTCCTTGACCAGCGCCTCGTTGGTGAGCTGTTCGCTCGGCGCATAGCCCCATAGGGTGGTGCGGACATATTCGTGCATCCGCTCGGCGAAAGCCTCCGCCAACCGGTCGGCGAGCGCTTTGAGCATGATGTCGGAATAATCGTCGAGTTCCGCCTTGAATTCCGCCAGTTTCGCCGCGATGCCGTGCCCGCTGGTGACGGCAAAGCCGCCAATCCAATCGCCATCGGCGCTGATAAAATCGGCAAGGCACATATTGGCCTTGCCCTGCCGCTTGGCGATCTGCTGACGCAGGAAGGGCAGGCGGACATGCTCCTCGGTTTCTTCGAGATAGACCACGACATCATCGCCTTCACGCCAGCAGGGCCAGAGTCCCGCGACGCCTTTTGCCCGCAGCCATTTCTTTTCGATGATGGTGTCGAGCATCGCCTGCGCATCGTTGAACAGACTGGTCGCACTTTCCCCCACCACTGGATCAGTGAGCAGCGATGGATAGGTGCCGTGTAATTCCCAGGCGCGGAAGAAAGGCGTCCAGTCGATATAGCGACGCAGTTCCGCCAGATCCCAATCCGGAAAATGATGCACGCCGGGCTGCAGGGGTTTGGGGGGACGCAAGGCTGGATCGATTTCAAATCCGTTGGCCCGCGCTTCTTCCAAAGTCGCCAGCGGTTTGGCGGTTTTGCCGGCCCGCGCTTCACGAATATGCTCATATTCAGATCTTGTGTCGGCCACGAATTTTTCGGCCATGGTGTCACTGACCAGAGTGGAGGCCACGCCAACCGCCCGGCTCGCGTCCAGCACGTGCACCGTCGGCCCCGAATAGCGCGGCTCAATCCGCAGCGCAGTATGGGTTTTCGAAGTCGTCGCGCCGCCGATCAGCAGCGGCATGGTCATTTTGGCGCGCTCCATTTCCTCGGCCACAGTGACCATTTCGTCGAGCGAAGGGGTAATTAGTCCGGACAGACCAATCATGTCGGCGTCATTCTCCACCGCCGCCTTGAGGATTTCGGTCCATGGCACCATGACGCCAAGATCGATAACGTCAAAGCCATTGCACTGCATAACAACACCAACGATATTCTTGCCGATATCATGGACGTCACCCTTGACGGTCGCCATGATGATCTTGCCCTTGCCGCGCGCGCCGGGCTCCTTCGCGGCTTCGATAAAGGGCAGCAGGTGCGCGACCGCCTTCTTCATCACCCGCGCCGATTTGACCACCTGTGGCAGGAACATCTTGCCCGACCCAAATAGATCGCCAACCACGTTCATCCCGTCCATCAGCGGGCCTTCGATCACATGGATTGGCCTTGTCGATGCCAGTCGCGCCTCTTCGGTATCCTCGACGATATGCGCATCGATTCCTTTGACCAGCGCGTGTTCCAGCCGCCGGGCAACGTCCCATCCGCGCCATTCCGCCGCTGCCTTTTCCGCCACGCTATCCGTGCCGCGATAAGACTCGGCAAGCGCAATCAGCGTGTCGGTCGCGTCATCCTTGCGGTCCAGAATAACGTCTTCGCATGCTTCCCGCAGGACCGGATCAATCATGTCATAAACGTCAAGCTGCCCCGCGTTGACAATCGCCATGTCGAGCCCGGCGGGGATCGCGTGATAGAGAAACACGCTATGCATCGCCCGGCGCACGGTTTCATTGCCGCGAAAACTGAACGAGAGATTGGAAAGTCCGCCGGAAAAATGGACATGGGGGCAGGCGGCCCGGATTTCCGCCACCGCTTCGATAAAATCCAGCCCATAGCGTCGATGTTCGTCGATCCCCGTGGCAACGGCAAAGACATTGGGATCGAAGATTATATCCTCGGGCGGGAATCCGATACCGGTCAGGAGAGCATAGGCCCGTTTGCAGATCGAAACCTTCCGCTCTTTGGTATCAGCCTGTCCGGTTTCATCGAATGCCATCACCACGACAGCAGCGCCATAAGCCATGCAGAGGCGCGCATGCTTCAAAAGTTCCGCTTCGCCTTCTTTCATCGAGATTGAATTGACAATCGGCTTGCCCGACACACATTTCAGGCCCGCCTCAATCACCGACCATTTCGAGCTGTCGATCATCACCGGAACCCGCGCGATATCAGGCTCAGCCGCAATCAGCTTGAGGAAGGTGGTCATCGCCATTTCGGCGTCGAGCAGACCTTCGTCCATATTGACGTCGATAATCTGTGCGCCGTTTTCCACTTGCTGCCGCGCCACCTCCACGGCCCGCTCATAGTCTCCGTTCAAGATCAGCTTTTTGAAAGCGGCGGAGCCGGTGACGTTGGTACGCTCGCCGATGTTAACAAAGGAGGATCCGGAAGGTGCGGTCTGGGTCATTGGGTACTTTTCTGTTATTGCGCTGATTTTGGCGGATACTGGGAGCAAAATTGGGGTCAGGCCGCCATTACAAATGGTTCTAATCCGGCTAAACGGGTCGCCACCGGCACCGTTGGAATATCACGGGGAGCACGGTCATCGACCATTTTTGCAATCGCCCCGATATGCGCAGGCGTGGTGCCGCAGCATCCGCCGACGATATTAACCAGCCCATCATCAAGCCATTGGCTGATGAGTTCGGCTGTTTCTTCGGGTAACTCGTCATACTCGCCCAGTTCGTTAGGAAGGCCCGCATTCGGATAGGCCATGATCAGGCAATCGGCGATCTTCGAAAGGCGAGAGAGATGGGGGCGAAGCTGATCAGCGCCAAAGGAACAATTCAAGCCAATGGTGATCGGCTTTGCATGGCGAATGGCGTTCCAGAACGCCTCCACCGTATGCCCCGAAAGATTGCGACCCGACATATCGGTCAGCGTCATCGAGATCATCAGCGGTACATCGCGGCCCGACGCCGCAGCAGCTTCTCCTGCCGCCATCGCGGCGCATTTGGCGTTTAGTGTGTCAAAAATCGTCTCGATCATTAGGAAATCGACACCGCCTTCGATCAACGCATCGCATTGCTCACGGTACACCGATTTAAGATAATCGAAGTCGATTTCCCGAAATCCCGGATCGTTGACATCTGGCGACAGCGACAAAGTCTTGTTCGTTGGGCCGATCGAGCCTGCCACAAAGCGCTTCCGGCCATCTGCGGCTTCTGCCGTATCACAGGCCTGACGTGCAATCTGCGCCGCCGCCCGGTTGAGGTCGCCGACCAGATGTTCGCATCCGTAATCGGCCTGGCTGATCACCGTTGAGCTAAAGGTATTGGTCTCGATGATGTCCGCGCCCGCCGCCAGATAAGACGCGTGAATTTCGCCGATAATATCTGGCCGGGTCAGGCAGAGAAGGTCATTATTGCCCTTTTGATCATGGCCGAGCGTCAATTCGCCGCGATAGTCGGCTTCGCTCAGCCGATAGCCTTGGATAGCGGTGCCATATCCGCCGTCAAATACCAGAACACGTTCATTTGCAAGTTTGCGTAAGGCTTCACCGGGGGTCATGCCGCTTTCTCCTGCTCGGTCCGAACCGGGCGCTTACCCAGCAAATGACAAATGGCATAGCTGAGTTCGGGGCGGTTCAGAGTATAGAAATGAAACTGTCTGACGCCGCCCGCATAAAGCTTGCGGCACAATTCGGCGGCAACGGTTGCCGCGATCAGTTGACGCGATGCAGGCAAGTCATCGAGCCCTTCGAACAGATCATCCATCCAGCGCGGAATCTGCGCGCCGCACATTGCCGCAAATTTGCGGGCCTGCGCGACGTTCGATACTGGCAGAATGCCTGGCACGATCTCCTTTTCAATTCCTTGTGCGGCGACCGCATCGCGAAAGCGGAAGTAGGTTTCGGCGGAAAAGAAAAATTGGGTGATCGCCCGGTCTGCGCCTGCATCTAGCTTGCGTTTGAGATTGTCGATATCCGATTGTGCATTCGCCGCTTCGGGATGGGTTTCGGGATAGGCGGCCACCGAAATCTCGAAGGGAGCAATGGCTTTCAGACCAGCCACCAGATCTGCTGCGCTGGCATAGCCATCGGGATGCGGGACGAACTGTTGTCCAGCCTCGGGCGGATCACCGCGCAGGGCGACGATGTGCTTGATACCGTTTGTCCAATATTCCTCGGCAATTTTTGCAATTTCAGCTTTGCTGGCCGCCACACAGGTCAGATGCGCCGCCGCCGGAACCGGGGTTTCACGAACAATTCGGGCTACCGTTGCATGGGTCCGCTCCCGCGTCGATCCACCTGCGCCATAGGTCACGGACACAAACCGGGGACGGAGCGGGGTTAGGGTCGCCATGGTCTCCCACAATTGCTCTTCCATCCGCTCCGTCTTAGGCGGGAAAAACTCGAACGAAATGTCCGCGTCACCGGCAAGCCCAGCAAATAACGGAACGTCAAGCGCGCGGCGCGCTTCATCAAGCTGCTGAAAACTGGAAATCGGGGTCATATCAAGGCTCTTTTCGGTAAGGTGTCGACATCTGTGCTGGCGATATTCGGTATGGCGTATTTGCGGCCCAACCAGATTTTAATATCCAGCGGGCCGCCTTTCAGCGTTTTGCTCTGCTGCATTTCGATCTGGTTATCGGCAAACCAGCGGGTAATATTGTCGGTCGAAAATCCCAGACGCGCATGAGCGTGCTCCGTGCGCAGTTCTTCTCTGTTATGCTGGGCAAAATCGACGATTAGCAGCAATCCGCTGCGGGCCATGACCCTGGCAATCTCGGAAATCACCAGTTCGGGCTGCTGAGCAAAATGCAGCACATGGTGCAAGATGACGGTATCAACGGAACCCCGCGGGATCTGGAGGCTATTAAAATCCCCCAAGGCCAACTCGGTTTTGCCGATCAGGTTGTTGTTGCCTTGGTCTTTGCCATTGGCGAGCTTTGCCCTCGCCAGTCTCAGCATTTCCGGGTTTTTGTCGATGGCGGTAATGCGGTCGGCATTGGCACCGAAAATTTCGACCATGCGACCGGTCCCGGTGCCGATATCGAGCAAATGGCCCAGTTTGCGTTGCGCCAAGAGTGCCAGCATCGCACTTTCCACCTGATCGTCGGCGATATGTAGCGACCGAATGGCATCCCATTCCCGTGCATGCGCTTCAAAATAGCGATCCGCCATTTCCGCACGCGTCATTCTGACTGTCTCCAGTCGGCCGCGGTCATTTTGATAGAGTTCGGCATTTATCTCGGGATCATCTCGCAAAATCCGGCGAACATGCGGAAGAACCCGATGCTGTGTAGGACGCAGAAAAACCCAGCTGCCCTCTTTGCGGCGCTCCACCAGTCCAGCGTCATCCAATATTCGGATATGGCGCGAAATGCGCGGTTGGCTCTGCTCCAAGACCAAAGCCAGCTCCCCTACTGCCATCTCCATTTCGAGTAGCAACAGCATGATTCGCAGCCGGGTGCCGTCGGCTAACGCGGAAAAGATTGTTAAAGCTTCGTTCACTGAAGAAGCATATAAAGATATCTTTATATCATGTCAATCGGCCTGTTTTCTATGCCTTAGCTGGTCGCCGACATAGCCGGTGAGGGGAAAATTACAAATTTGCGACGACCCCATATAAATCCTGATTGCGCTCGCCAAACCAAGTCGCTAGGGGAGTAGTCAGCAAGACTGATGGGGGCTAAATATCCACAGCTTGTGAGGTTTTTCAGATTTAATGTAAAAGGGTTTACCCAATGAAAAAGATTACCACTGCTATTGTTCTGGCCGCCGCTCTCGGTCTGGCCGCATGTTCGGGCGCTGACAAGCCTGCCGAAGAAGCTGCTGCAGGTGCTGAAGAAGCCGCTGCTGGAGCAGAAGAAGCTGCTGAAGGCGCAATGGATGCTGCTGAAGGTGCTGCTGATGCCATGGGCGAAGCAACCGACGCTGCTGCTGGCGATGCCGCTGCTGCTGCTGATGCCGCCGCTGGTTCGGCTGCTGATGCCGCTGCTTCGGCTGGTGACGCTGCAAAAGACGCCGCGAAAGCTGGTGTTGACGCTGCTGCCGACGCTGCCAAGAAGGCCGTTGAATAAGCTTCACGCTTTTCTAATTTAGAAAAGGGCCGCCCATTGGGTGGCCCTTTTTTATGCCCTTGGTTCTGGCG
>JBGSLY010000430.1:0-5508 GCA_041740435.1 Parasphingorhabdus sp. | reverse complement strand
GTCCCCTCTCCCAACCCTCTCCCCTGAAGGGGTGAGGGCTAAATTAAGCAAAAAGCCCGGCAAAACCCTTGAGCGCGGCGTGCAACTTATCCTTCGATTCGTCCGACAGGTCGGTCGTATCGCGGATGGTTTTCAGCACATCGGCATGCTCGGCGCGCATATGCGCCAGCATCGCCTCTTCGTAGCGTACGACGTCAGTCACCGGAATGGCATCGAGATAGCCGTTGGTTCCGGCAAAGATCGACACGGTCTGCTCTTCAAAAGGCAGTGGGCTGAACTGCGGCTGCTTGAGCAGTTCGGTCAGGCGCGCACCGCGGTTGAGCAGTTTCTGGGTTGAGGCATCAAGGTCCGAACCGAACTGAGCGAACGCCGCCATTTCGCGGTACTGCGCCAGTTCCAGCTTGATCGAGCCCGATACCTTTTTCATCGCCTTGGTCTGCGCGGCGGAACCGACGCGGCTAACCGACAGACCGACGTTGATAGCGGGGCGGATACCCTGGTTGAACAGGTCGGTTTCGAGGAAGATCTGACCGTCGGTGATCGAAATCACGTTGGTCGGAATATAGGCAGAAACGTCGCCAGCCTGCGTTTCAATTATCGGCAGCGCGGTCAGCGAACCAGAACCATTGTTCTCGTTCATCTTCGCGGCGCGTTCGAGCAAGCGAGAGTGGAGATAGAACACGTCGCCGGGATAGGCTTCGCGGCCCGGCGGGCGGCGCAGCAGCAACGACATCTGGCGATAGGCAACGGCTTGCTTCGACAAATCGTCATAAACGATAACCGCGTGCATGCCGTTGTCGCGGAAATATTCGCCCATCGTCACTCCGGTATACGGCGCGAGATATTGCAGCGGAGCAGGCTCGGAAGCGGTGGCGGCAACGACGATCGAATATTCCATCGCGCCGTTTTCTTCGAGGCTTTTCACAATCTGCGCCACGGTCGAACGCTTCTGACCAATGGCAACATAGATGCAGTAGAGCTTTTTGCTCTCATCATCGCCCGCGTTGATCGACTTCTGGTTGATGAAGGTGTCGATGGCGACGGCGGTCTTGCCGGTCTGACGGTCACCGATGATCAATTCGCGCTGGCCACGGCCAACAGGAACGAGCGCGTCAAGCGCCTTGAGGCCGGTCTGCACAGGCTCATGCACCGATTTGCGCGGGATGATGCCGGGGGCCTTGACCTCAACGCGGCTGCGCTGAGTGGTGTTGATCGGACCCTTGCCATCAATTGGATTGCCTAGGCCATCGACCACGCGGCCAAGCAACTCCTTACCGATGGGAACGTCCACGATGGTGCCGGTCCGCTTAACGGTGTCGCCTTCGCGGATTTGCGCGTCGGAGCCGAAGATAACCACGCCGACATTGTCGGCTTCCAGGTTCAGAGCCATGCCCTGAATGCCGTTTGAGAATTCAACCATTTCCCCGGCTTGTACCTGATCTAGGCCGTGGATACGGGCGATCCCGTCACCAACAGCCAGCACGGTGCCGACCTCGGACACTTGGGCTTCGTTGCCGAAATTGGCGATCTGGTCCTTGATGACCTTTGAAATTTCTGCGGCGCGGATATCCATGGGTAATTAGCCTTTCATCGCTAAGCTAAGCGTATTGAGACGGGTTTTGATGGAGCTGTCGATCATCTGGCTGCCAATACGGACCACCAGGCCGCCCAATATGGACGGATCGACATGGGTTGAAATCGATACATTTTTGCCAATCTTGGCTTTCAACTGTTCGACAATCTTTGAAATTTGCGCGTCGTCCAGACTGTGTGCGGAAGTGACGTTGGCCGTTACCTCGCCGCGATGGTCGGACGCCAAAGTAGCAAAAGCGCGGATGAGCGCAGGCAATTGGTCCAACCGGCGGTTGGCCGCGAGCACACCCAGCGTTTTGCTGGTTAGCGAGTCGAGCTTCATTGCAGTGGCCAGAGCAGCGACAGTCTTTCCGGCATCGTTCCGGGAAACAACGGGGTTGCCGATCAGCGCGCGCAGGTCGCTCGATTCGGATAGCGCCGCCGCCAAGGCCTCCAGGCTGCTGGAAACGCCGTCTATGCTTCCTTGCTCTTTGGCCAAGGAAAACAGGGCCGTAGCATATCGTCCTGCTAGGCTGGCTCTAATGCCGCTGGAATTCTCCACGCGTATGCACCCTTCCATTTGTTGGTGACAATTTGGTGTTCGGATCACAACAAATGGCGGAAATCATGTGATTCCGCCGCTGATTGACCCTGCGATTGGCGGCGCGCCTAGCACCCATTTTGTTGCGTTGCAAGATAGCGCTGGGGTTTTTTTCTTGGCATCGAAAGTTGACACCGAGCGGGATAGCAAGCAGCCTAGCATTTTCGAAAGAGGGAGCGTGACATGGGCGAAATGATCCGGATGGAAATGGCCGATGGTGCCAAAATTTCCGTCTATCATGCGCGGGCGGTCGAGGATCAGGAAAAGGGCCGAAAAGGCGGACTGGTGCTGATTCAGGAGATATTCGGTGTCACCGACCATATCCGCGATCTGTGCGACGAATATGCCTGGGATGGCTATGAGGTACTGGCCCCCGCATTATTCGACCGGGAGCATCCGGGATTTGAGGCGGAATATACCGGCAAGGATTTTGATCGGGCGGTTGAGTTGGCGCGCACGCTGCATCCCTTTGAGCAAAGCCTGTCCGACGCGCAAACCTGTATCGATGCGCTGAAAGCGAAAGGTCCGGTTTTTATCACCGGCTATTGCTATGGCGGCTCGGTCGCGTGGCGAATGGCACAAACCAGCGGCGATCTGGCGGCAGCCAGCTGCTATTACGGCAGCTTGGTCCCCACGATGTTCGCCGACGAAGCACCCAAATGCGCGACCATCGCCCATTTCGGCCGCTATGACATGGGCATCCCGATGGAGGGCGTTGAGGCGCTGATCTCCAAGGGGCATTCAACTGCACAAATTTATGTCTATGACGCCAACCACGGTTTCAACAGCGACCGGCGCAAGGATTATCATGAGCCAAGCGCGGTTTTGGCGCGCGAACGGACGCTGCAACTGTTCGCGGCCTGCGCGACGGGATAGACGCTTTTCGTAGGAGCCATTCTATTGCTGGTGCGATATTAAAAACCCGAAGCAAAAACCCGAGAGGAACAACCCATGCGCGTCAGCCTGCCATCCCATGTCGATCAGATGTTTCCTGACCTCAGTGAAGCCTATGTGCCGGAGATTATTGCGGCATCCAGCGCCTATTCGCAGGCCACCTATAAACATTCGAAGCTGCCGCTGCGCCTGTTTGAAGCGGCGCGGATTGCGACTGCGGTCATCAATGGTTGCATCGTCTGCAAAAATTGGCGCGCCGCGCGGGAACTCCCGCTGTTTGGCATGTCGGGCGGTATCGACACCAATGGCCCTGCGCCCGATGAGGCGATGTATCAAGCGGTGCTGGCGGGTGATCTGTCCAGCCTCGACGCCAAAGAGCGGATCGCTGTGCTGTACACTCAGCGGATGGGACTCGACCCGCAAGGTCTGGCTAGCGACGATGGTTTCTGGGCCGAGGTCAAGGCGGTGCTGAGTGACGAAGAAATCGTCGATCTCACCTATTGTATCGCCTGCTGGATGGGCCTTGGCCGCGCCGCGCATGTGCTTGGACTCGACACGGCGTGCAATATCCCGACGCATAGTCAGGCGATGGCAGCTTGATGGGGCAATAGATCAGCTTTTGCGTCATTGCGAGCGTAGCGAGCCGCAGGCGATATAGGGCTATTACCGCTCCAAATGTTATTACCGCTTAGTGTATTGTTGTGAGTAGGTGCTCAGACCTCAGAACCGACAAAATTATTCAAATAGGTTTGAAAGCAAGTTTCGGGACGCAGAGGTTCCATTGCTGCACTATCGCGGGGCCTTCACACAGAAGGAGCCGAAAAATGCGTTATCAGATTGCGGGACTGGAACGGGCACAGTTTGCCGAGATGTTCTCCATGACCGATGCACAGCTTTCGGCGTGGGGAGCGATCCGAGTTGTTGCTGGTGCCGACAAGGGCTGGCCTTGCCGGATCAGCCTAGAAGATGCCAAGGCAGGGGAAAGTCTCATCCTCTTGCATCATATCAGCCATGATGTTGCGACGCCCTATCGCTCCGCCTATGCTATTTATCTTCGTGAAAATGCGCTGGAGGCAGCGGAATATATCGATCAAGTGCCGCCGGTATTCGAAGGGCGCCCATTGGGATTGCGGGCTTTTGATCAGGATGGCATGCTCCGCTCGGCGGCTTTGGCCCTGCCGGGGGAGGCTGATGCCAAGATTCGGATGCTGTTCGAAACCGAAGACATCGCCTATATCCATGCGCACAACGCGGCTCATGGCTGTTTTGTCGCAAAGGTAGAGCGGATATGAAACTGGAGACAATTTTGCCCGATACCGGACCTGTTGACAAAGATTGGGCCTTTGCCGCCTTTGATGCGCGCGACCGGTCGCTCGATGGACAGTTTGTTGGCGCGGTCAAAACCACCGGTATTTATTGCAAACCGAGCTGTCCTGCGCGCCGCCCCAAGCGAGAAAATGTCGAGTTTTTCTGGACCTGCGGCGAAGCGCGTGCGGCGGGATATCGCGCCTGTATGCGGTGTTTGCCCGATGATGTTGGCCGCGATGCGGTGGCGGTCGCGTCCGCGCTCGACATCTTGGGCCGGGAGGAATCGGTGTCGCTGGAAGCCTTGGCGGAAAGGGTGGGTTATGCTCTGCACCATTTCCATCGGCTTTTCAAGCGGCATATTGGCGTGACTCCGGCGGCCTATGTCCGGCAATTGCGATCTCAGCGGGCGGTCAAAGCGCTGGACGATAACGTCCGCGTCACCGATGCGATTTACGATGCGGGCTATTCGGGGCCGTCCCGATTTTATGCAGAGCAGAAAGGAAGACTGGGCATGGCGCCAAGTATCTGGAAAAACGGCGGGGCAGGGGCTTTGATCCATTGGGCGGTGGTACCGACTAGCTTGGGCGATATGCTGGTTGCGGCAACCGAAAAAGGTGTTTGCCGTTTATCCTTCGCGGAAGGGGAAGCGGAACTGCAAGACCGTTTCCCCAAAGCACAGCTCCGGCGCGGCGATGCAGAATTTGATACGTTGCTGGCCCAAGTGATTGCCGCCGTCGAGCAGCCAGCAAGGTCCGCTTCGCATATTCCATTGGATATCCAGGGAACGGCCTTTCAAGAGGCGGTCTGGCGCGAATTACAGCGGATACCCGCAGGCGAAACCCGCAGCTACGCCCAGATCGCGGCGGCGGTCGGCAAGCCCAAGGCCACCCGCGCCGCAGGGAGCGCCAATGGTGCCAACAATGTCGCGGTCCTGATCCCCTGCCACCGCGTGGTGCGCAGCGACGGCAGTCTGGGCGGTTATGCTTACGGTCTCAAAATAAAGCGCCAATTGCTGGAGCGCGAAGCCTCTGCGAACTAGGCCGTGGACTCATAATGCCTCAGTCGGAGCCTGATGCAAGCGAGTTTGACCATGGCGAGGTATGCTGACCCGAGCTTGTCGTAACGCGTTGCGA
>JBGSLY010000429.1:0-2598 GCA_041740435.1 Parasphingorhabdus sp. | reverse complement strand
GGCGTTGATCGACAGGCTGCCCGCGCCGGAAACACAGGGACGGCCCATGCCGCGCGCCACCACTGCGGCATGGCTGGTCATCCCGCCGCGTGCGGTCAATATGCCCTTGGCCGCGTGCATCCCGTGGATATCTTCGGGGCTGGTCTCAATCCGCACCAAGATAACGGGTTCGCCCATTTCGGCCCGGCGCTCGGCGGTATCGGCGTCGAACACAATCACGCCCGAAGCTGCGCCCGGCGACGCAGGTAGGCCGGTGGTCAAAATATCGCGCGGCGCATCGGGATCTAGCGTGGGATGCAGCAATTGGTCGAGTGCCATCGGATCAACCCGGCCCACTGCTTCCTCTTCGCTGATCAGTCCTTCGGCGGCCATATCAACCGCGATTTTCAGCGCCGCCTTGGCCGTGCGCTTGCCCGACCGCGTTTGCAGCATCCATAATTTCCCGCGCTCGACGGTAAATTCAATGTCCTGCATATCGCGGTAATGCGCTTCTAGCAGGTCAAAAACCTTGGCCAATTCGGCGAAGGTTTCGGGCATCGCCTCTTCCATCGACAGCGGCTTGGCCTTGGCCTCTTCTCGCGCCTTCAGGGTCAGATATTGCGGCGTGCGAATCCCCGCGACCACATCCTCACCCTGCGCGTTGATCAGCCATTCGCCGTAATAGGCGTGTTCCCCAGTGGAGGGATTTCGAGTGAAGGCGACGCCGGTTGCGCTGCTGTCCCCCATATTGCCGAACACCATCGCCTGGACATTGACCGCGGTTCCCCAGTTCGAAGGGATGTCGTTCAGGCGCCGATAAACCTTGGCCCGATCCGCCTGCCAGCTGCCGAACACCGCGCCAACCGCGCCCCATAGTTGTTCGTGCACGTCTTCGGGAAAGGGCTTGCCCCATTGCTCCTCAACCAAAGCCTTATATTCGCCAACCAGAGCGCGCCAGTCGGCGGCCTCCATCTCGGTATCGTTGTAAAAACCCCTGTCTTCCTTGGCGATCTCGAGGGCTTCCTCAAACGCATCATGGTCAAGGCCGAGCACAACATCGGAATACATCTGGATAAACCGGCGGTAGCTGTCCCACGCAAAACGTGCGTCACCGCTGGTGCTGGCCAACGCCTCGACGGTCGCATCGTTGAGGCCCAGGTTGAGCACAGTATCCATCATCCCCGGCATCGACACCCGCGCACCCGAACGCACCGAAACCAACAACGGACCGGGACCGGCGGCATTGGTATCGCCGAACGTCTTGCCCGTTACCGCCTCGATATGCGCAATCCCCGCCGCAACCTGCGCGCGCAATCCATCGGGGTAGGTTTCGCCATTGTCGTAATAGGCGGTGCACACCTCGGTCGTGATCGTGAAGCCCGGCGGCACCGGCAGGCCAATTGCCGCCATCCCGTCCAGATTGGCGCCCTTGCCGCCCAACAGGTTTTTGTTACCTGCCCCGCCGTCATCCACGCCGCCACCGAAACGATATACATATTGGGTCATATCGCTGCCATTCCCTCTTGCCGGCTAACTTACATGCGCGTGGTTGTGCAGTGGACCGGTTTGGAGTCAAGCGTTGAAGGCGTCTATTTGCTAGATTTGTTGGCAAACAGCATGAATCTTGCGAGCGGACGCTTGAAGGTAAGCAGATACATCACGTGCAAGACGACAAAGGCTATCGCCAAATTTGCAAGCAATTCGTACAATTCCTCATATATTTCGCCAGCTTCATTTTCACCGCCTTCTTCTTCGCGCGCCTCATTTTCCTCGCCTTCACCGTCGCCGGAAAGAGTGAACGAACTGACCGCTGAAGATTGCAAAGCGCGGCCATTGTCCATCATCACCCCGGTGACGGTTGCTCCAATGACCGAAATGGCAATCCCTGCCAGCAGCACTCGGCTGATCGCGGGGTGGGTAGCGATGCCCTTCAGGTGCAAATCCTTGAATGACGGGTAAAACCGCTCCAGCCCCAATTGCGGTACGCCGCTCAACGCCCAAATCAGCCGGAACACAATCAACACGGCAACGCCATAGCCTAGCCATGCGTGTATTAACCCCATTTCAGCGGAAAAATAAGCCGCCAGAACAGCAAGCGCCAAAAAGGCATGAAAAATGCGGATGCGATGCATAACGGTCATGATGATGGAATCCTTTGGAGAGATAACTCACCAGAGGCCTAGTCGGGTCCGCCCGCTTTGATTGAAATCAACTTTGTTCAACTAAGTCGAAATCTTCTAGCCCTCTATCTTGGAA
This sequence comes from Parasphingorhabdus sp., assembly GCA_041740435.1. Classification (GTDB taxonomy): domain Bacteria; phylum Pseudomonadota; class Alphaproteobacteria; order Sphingomonadales; family Sphingomonadaceae; genus Parasphingorhabdus. The sequence continues at coordinate 363 of JBGSLY010000429.1, read as the reverse complement.
AAATCGGCGACGCTGTGTACCGCATCGCGGAAACGTGTGAGCAGCGACAGGCGGAAGGCGCGGACGTCGGGATCGGGATCATTGACCATCACCCCATCAAAAAACGCATCAATCGGCGCGCGGAGCGCGGCCAGCGCAGCCATCGCGGCGGTGAAGTCCTCGGCCGCAATAGCGGATGCCACGAGGGTTTCGGCGGCGGATAGGGCGGTTTGGAGGGCCAAATCCTCCCCCATCGGGGGAGGGGAACCATCCGAAGGATGGTGGAGGGGCACAGGCTGCGTTAGTGAGGCATTTGCAGGGTCGCTCTGACGCGGCGCGTGCCCCTCCACCAGCTGCGCTGGTCCCCCTCCCCGTTCCGGGGAG
>JBGSLY010000428.1:0-2258 GCA_041740435.1 Parasphingorhabdus sp. | reverse complement strand
GCTCCGGCGGCGGCTTTGGCGGAGGCGGCTTTAGCGGCGGTGGCGGCAGCTTCGGCGGCGGCGGATCTTCGGGGAGCTGGTGATGGCCCAAATCCGCAAATTTTCAGAGGCCGATCACGCGTTGGTGACGGCTGCAGTGAGTGCGGCGGAGAAATCGACCGATGGCGAAATCGTCACCATCGTCACTGAAAAATCGCACGCCTATCGAGACGTCGCAATTGCCTGGGCGACCGCTGCTGCGTTTTTGCTCCTGGGATTGATCGCAGCCTTTCCGGAATTGTATCGCGGCATGCTCATTTGGGTCCTTGGCGGCTGGGAAGTCGATTTTTCGGCCGGAGAATATCTGGCGATGATCTTTTTCGCGGTGGCCGCAAAATTTTTCGGCGTGTGGCTGCTGATGCAATGGATGCCCTTGCGGTTCGCCATGATTCCACGCGGCATCAAGCATCGCCGGGTGCGTGAACGCGCCATTACACTGTTCAAAGTCGGCGCAGAGCGGCGGACCAAAGGCCTGACCGGCATTTTAATCTATGTCTCGCTCGCCGAACACCGCGCGGAAATAGTCGCGGATGAGGCGATAGTCGCGAAGGTCGCTCCCGAAATTTGGGGTGACGCCATGGCGGCATTGATCGACGAAATCCGTGCTGGCCGACCCGGCCATGGCATGGCCGCCGCGGTCAAACAGATCGGCCTGGTCCTCACCGAATATTTCCCAAAAAGCGGCACCAATCCCAATGAACTGCCCGACCGACTGATTGAGCTTTGATATGAACGAACCGGAAGAAATCATGTGGGCGGGCCGTTTTATTACCGCCAAACGACGGGGAACATGGGAATATGTGGCGCGCAGCCGGGGCATCCGGGCGGCGGTGATCCTCGCCATCGATGACGGCCATGTCCTGTTGGTGGAGCAGTTTCGCGTGCCTTTGGGCCGGACCTGCATCGAACTGCCCGCCGGTCTGATCGGCGACGAGGATGCGAACGAGGACGCGACGGTTGCCGCGATCCGCGAACTGGAGGAAGAAACGGGCTATCGCGCCACGCAAATGGACAATCTGGGCGAATATTTCTCTTCCCCGGGCATGGTGTCAGAGAGTTTCACCCTGTTCCAAGCGCACGACCTGCAAAAGGTCAGCGACGGCGGCGGTGTGGAGGGTGAAAATATCACCGTTCACCGGGTCGCGCTCAATGACTTGCCCGCATTGATCGACGCCAAACGCAGCGAAGGCGTGGCGGTCGATGTTAAATTATTGTTGTTTTTACAACGGTCTTAGCGAAAATTATCCGAATATGCCTGAAGTTTGAGCGTCCGCGGCGGAGGAGCCACCACTTCCACCGCAATATTCTTGCGCTTGGCATAGGCGCGCGCCGCAGCTTCGGTTGGAAACGTCAGTTTTACCTGACGCTGTGTATCCCCCGAACCCGCCCAACCGGTCAGCGCATCAGCGACCCGCTTTTCTGCGGGCGCATGCTCCAGCACCCAGAGGTCGGTGAGCGCACGTCCCGACTGCATCGCATTTTTCGGATTTTGATAAATTCTGGCGGTCATTGAAGTATCCTTAGCTTGCCGCTCAGTAAGCCCGGGCAATCGCAAATTCAACCGCCTCTACCATTGCGGCGCGGGTTTCTGATGGCGGAAAAATGCCCAGCGCGTCAATCGCCCGCTGCCCATAATGGCGCGCGCGGCTCAACGTATCGTCGATAGTCTGATATTTATGCAGCAAACTGGTGGCATGGCGCAAATCGTCGTCGCTGGTGCGGTGACCAATGATGGCGTCCTTCCAGAACTTGCGCTCCTCTTCATTCCCGCGAGCATAGGCCAGAATGACCGGCAAGGTCACTTTCCCATCGCGGAAATCGTCACCAGCACCCTTGCCCATAGTTTTGGCATCGGAGACATAGTCGATGGCGTCATCGACCAACTGAAAGGCTATCCCGAGGTTGCGACCATAGCTGTCGAGCGCCAGTTCCACCGTCTCGTTCTGCTCGGCAACCACGGCGGAAATCCGGCTAGCGGCAGCAAATAACGCGGCGGTTTTGGCGCCGATAATGTCCAAATAATGGTCTTCGCTGGTGTCGATCTTGCGCTGTGCCGTCAATTGATTGACCTCACCTTCGGCAATGACGGCAGAGGCGTTGGACAGGATTTTGAGTACCTTTAGAGAACCATCTTCGACCATCAGCTCGAACGCGCGGCTGAATAGGAAATCGCCCACCAAAACCGCAGCAGGATTGCCGAATATCAGATTGGCCGCCGT
>JBGSLY010000427.1:0-3655 GCA_041740435.1 Parasphingorhabdus sp. | reverse complement strand
GTCAACCGCTGTTGCCCCGATTTTTAACGCCCGAGCCTGTCAACGTCGCCATGCCGTAACGGCAAGTTATTTGGGTTTTTTCGCCCTTTTCCGCCCTGCCGGAGCGGCGGCGGCGACGATGCGTTTCGGGCCGCGTTTCTTCGACGCGGGCTTGCTTGCCGCTGCGGCCTTTTTGGCAGGCGCGGGCGGAAGTGCTATCGCGGCGGCCATCAGGTCGCTGAAGCTTTGCGCTATGCAATCCGCGTATAGCTCGGGATCGGGCAGGATATCACGGTCGGCCAAAAAGGTCAGAATGACATTGCCGTTATAGCTGGTGACCACATGGAACAGGCCCTGTCCTTCGCCCAAAATCCCCATCCCGAACGATTTGACCAGCTGCGCTCCGGTAAAGAACATCGGCACCATGGGACCCGGCACGTTGGTGACAATGGTGTTGACCGCTGGATTAAAGCGTTCGACCAGTCCCATCCGTACCATCATCTTGGTGCCCGCCGCCGTCAGACCCGCGGGCATTGCACCCGACAGTTCCATCAGCGTTTTGGCGCCCATGGCCTCGGTCATCGCTTTGGACCGCTGCGTTTCCGCCATGACGAAGCGCAGCCGTTCGCCCGCGTCGGCCAGATGCGTGCCAACCCCGACCGTCATCATCGTCACCTGATTGCCCGCGCTGGCCTTGTCATCGTCGGAGCGAACCGAGACCGGCGCCCCGACTTTTAAGGTAGTGTCGGGCAGGTCATCCTTGGCCAGCAGATAGCCGCGCATCGAGCCGCTGACCACCGCGATCATGACGTCGTTGACGGTCGCGCCGGGAAAGGCCTGACGGATCGTTTTGATGTCGGACAGGGAAAATTCGCGCCCGTCGAAAACCCGGTGCGGCCCGAGTTTCTTGTTAAAGCGGGTGCGCGGAATGCTGGTTTTCGCATCGTCACGCTGGGCAAATTCGCGCCGCACATCCAACAGCCTTTTGGGCATGGGGATCAGCTTTTGCAGGTTGCTGAGGCCGCGCACCGGATTGACGATGCTGTTGATCTGCGCCTTCACCAGCAGGCTAACAGGATTGGGATCATCTTCCGGCTGCCAGTTGCGCTCAAACACCCGGGGTGCCATTTTCGCATCCAGATCGTGCAACGCCAGCGTCATTTCCAACCCGGACTTGCCGTCCATCGCCGCGTGGTGGAACTTGTGGATCACGGCAAAGCTGCCCTTGGGCACGCCAGCGACATTGTCGAGGCCCTCGATAACGGTAAATTCCCAAAGCGGTTTTTGCATGTCGAGCGGCCGGGCATAAATGCGCGCCGCCTGAATGCACAATTGCCGCCAATCGCCAGGTTTGGGCAGCGCGATATGCCGGACGTGGAACTCCAGATCGAAATTCTTGTCCTCAACCCAATAGGGATGATCAAGGTCGAGCGGTACGCGGACCAGTTTCTGCCGGAACATCCGCGACCCGTCGAGCCGCCCTTCGATATAGCGCAGGATATCCTTGAAACCCACATGGCCGCCCGGTGCGGTGGAGGGATCGTAAATCAGCAACTGTCCGATATGCATCGGCGTCGATTGCGTTTCGGTATAGGCAAACAGCGCATCGAGCGCACTCAACTGTTCCAAATTCCTCTCCCCTGCTGCTGTCGACGGGTCAGGAGGAGACTATAGGCAGGAAAATCAGTTTTGGCGAATCCCGAATTTTATCTGGCTAACCTTACAGCACCTGCCCATCGTCGATGACCATGTCGCAGCCGGTGACCATGCGCGAGGCGTCGGAGCAGAAATAGAGAACCGGATCGTCGAGCGCCTCCATCTCGACCAGGCGGCGGCGGTGGAAGCCGGCGATTTGCGCTTGTCCGCCGGGTGTCTGATACCAGTCGCCTTGAATCTCGGTTGGGATATAGCCGGGGTGGATGGTGTTTACGTTGATACCTTGTCGCACCCATTCGCGGGCCAGATTGCGGCCCAGATGCGCGACACCGGCCTTGGACGCGGCATAGACCGCATCGCCCATGCCGTGCAGGCGGTGGGTGATCGAACCCATGATCAGGATTCGGCCTTTTTCGCTCTCTCTGGTGCCAGTGGCAATCATCCGCTTTGCCGCTTCGCGCGCGGTCAGGAATACGCCAGTGAAATTGGTGTCGATGGTTTGCGCGGCATCGCGGGCGGCGATTTCGGTGCTGCGTCCGGCGTGGCTGGTCCCGGCATTGGCGATCAATATGTTTGCCACGCCAAAGCGCGCTTCGCCCGCATCAAAACCGGCGATGACCGAGGCTTCGTCGGTCACGTCCATCGCCACTGCGCACGCCCGGTCTGTCCCCAATTCTTCGGCCAAGGCTGCAATCCGGTCGGTCCGTCGCGCCGCCAGCACCACATTTGCTCCGACTTGGGCGAGCAGGCGGGCCAGATGCGCCCCGATGCCCGACGATGCGCCGGTGATCATCGCGGTGCGTCCGGTCAGTTCATAGCGAGCGGCGGTCATGCCGCTTTCCAGATTTGCATGCCATTATCCTCTAGAATGATTGTTCCATTGGTGCCGACGGGTTCAGTTTCGCCATCGGTTAAAAAGGCAATCAGCGCTGCGTCATCGCCAGCGACCTTGGCCAAGGTCCGGTCCCCCGAAGGCGTGCGGGCGACTACGACCCCTTGCCGCGCACTGCCGTCGCGTTCGTAGAATACGGTGTAGGTTTCGATGGTGGCGGGGCCGCTATAATCCTCTACAATCGTAGGAATAGACCCTCGCATCGCATCGGCGTCGTTTTGATAGTGAAAATCCTGCGGGAAATGCGCGGCGGCAATCGGCTGACACGACAGGCCGATGGTGTGGTTATGAGTGGCATAGCCGCCATTGGCAAAAAGCAGCCCGTTGGTGCCGCCGGTACGCAAACGCTCGACCATCGATACCACCGCATGGCCCATATAATTGCCAATCGGCCCGCCGCCAAAGGTCAGCCCGCCGAAGACACTGGCCTCCCGCTCGGCTGGCCAGTCCAGCACCCGGCGCGCCATTTTGGGGACGCAGGGGAAACAGCTATAGAGCTCGACCGCATCGAGATCGCCCACGCTCCAGCCATTGAGTTCCATAGCCTTGCTGATCGACACCGTCATGCCAGCGGTCTTGTCATAGCAATCGCGCTTGATTGGGCTCCACGCTTCATGCGCTGCTGCGCCCATGCCGACATAGATAATCTTGTCCTCCGGCACGCCCCGTGCGCGCGCCTCGGCGAGACTGGTGACGATGAAGCCCGCCGCCTGGTTGACCGCCATATTGGCGACCATCAACTTGTTATACGGATGGGCAATCGGCCGGTTGCCTTCGGCGGGAGAGAGGATCTCCTCTGCCGTATGCGCCTTGTTGATCCATGCGCCGGGGTTACGCGCCGCAACCTCAGAAAACAGCGACCAGATCAGGCCGCTTTCCGCCTGCGCTTCGGTCAGGCTCTGGCCCCAAGCGGCGCGGCAGGCGTTTTCATACAGCGGATAAATATCCACGGGTGCGATCAGGCCGTATTTCTGCGAATAGCTGGGCTCTGGCCGGGTCGAACTTTTGCGGATGACATTGTCGCTGTTTTTGCCATCATCAGCGGCGTTGATCTTGGCGCGGACCTTGTCGAGCGCCTTTTGTGCCTCGGCCTCTGCGGCGGCATCGGCCTTGCGCCGGGCGGCGGCG
>JBGSLY010000426.1:0-2124 GCA_041740435.1 Parasphingorhabdus sp. | reverse complement strand
TCGTCGAGCGATTCTTTAACAAACTCAAATATTATCGCAGAATCGCAACGCGTTACGACAAGCTCGGGTCAGCATACCTCGCCATGGTCAAACTCGCTTGCATCAGGCTCCGACTGAGGCATTATGAGTCCACGGCCTAGTGGTCTCGCGCTAGGTTACGGTGACAGGTGCGTCATCCCCAAAATTGATGTACGAGAGCCTTTTGTATATTGCACCCGCCATGGAATTTACGGCAACAGTGCACTTAATTAGGGTTGAAATGTTGGATTTTTGCCGCTCTGTCAGAAGGACGAGATCAGTTAATTCGCCGCCACCGCACTTCGGGCATGTGCACCGACATTATGCCGGCTATGTCAATGCACGAATGCGGGTAACGGCGCGGCGCAAGAACGCCAATTTCACTGTGAACTTGCGCCGAATTCTGCGGCTTTTGGGCGATGCCCCGGATGGCACCGCCGAAAGATACCGCCGTTCGGCCATCACAGCAGATATTGGCCCGTCATCGGCTCCTCAAACAGGACATCGGCGAGGAATTCGACCGGCTGCGAATTGGGCAACAGATCGTTTGCGCCGACAATGTCACTGGCGTTCAGGGTATAGCGACCGGATAACCGGATGACCATATCCGCCACCCCGTCACCATTAACATCGCCTTCGATATACGTATCGGCTCCTTCCTGTTCATAGCGCATTTGTCCGGCTACATTGCTAAAGGCGTTGGTACCGATCCATTCGAAATCATCGTTCGCTCCGGTGCCGCTTTTTGCGTCGATAGCGACGACATTGATACGTTCTTCCAGGCCCTGATCGAAATCGGTGATCGTATCCGCCTGAGGCCGGGTGTTTAGCGAATCACTCACGAAGCGGAATTGGAAGGTGTCCTTGTCGGCCCCGCCGGTCATCGTGTCCTTCCCCGCACCGCCGTCGATCAAATCTGCTCCAGCGCCCCCCGAAATGGTGTCGCGGCCGGCATTGCCGCGGAGGATGTCTGCGCCTTCTAGACCCGAAAGGGTATCGTCACCGTTGGTACCGGTCAGCGTATTGTCCAGTTCATTGCCGGTCGCATTGCGCGCTTTTCCGGTGAGGATAAGGCGCTCGACATTGTCGGTCAGGATGTAATCAATGCTGCTGCTGACGGTATCCGTGCCTTCGCCTGCAATTTCCACAACAGTGTCAGCATCGGAAATCTGATACGTGTCATCGCCAGCGCCCCCGGTCAAGACGTCTATATCTCCGCCGGATCCGCCGTTCAGCGTGTCGGCACCTTCTCCGCCGAACAGGTCATCATTGCCCAAACCGCCGAGCAACGTGTCGTTGGCCGCGCCGCCATCGAGATCATCATCGCCGTCGCCGCCTTCCAACCGGTCCGCGCCATCGCCACCGGAAATAATGTCATTTCCGTTCTCGCCATAGAGTTTGTCGGCACCAATGTCGCCAAAAAGCGCGTCATCGCCATCGCGGCCCCAAAGGGTGTCATCGCCGTTATTTCCCGACAAAATGTTACTAAAGCCCGTTCCGATCATGGTATTGGCGCTTACGTTGCCGGTACCGGCCACCGCAGCACCCATCAGGATTAGCTTCTCAACACTGGCCAGCATCGTGTGCGCCATGGCGGTGGAAATGACGGTGTCGGACCCTCCGTTCGCGACCTCAACATAGGTGTCGCTGCTGTCATCGACGATGAAAATGTCATCACCGGCCCCGCCAACATATTCATCGGTGCCGCCGCGTCCGTCAAATTGGTCATTGCCCGCATTGCCGGTCAGGATATCGTCATACGCACTGCCGATCATCAGATCAGCGGTCGAGCCCCCAACGCCCTCAATGCCGACGTCGGGATCGACATTATCATCGTCAAGGATGATGCCCGTCCCAACAGCCTGACCGATTGTGCCGCCATTGGCCGCGAGAAGGTTGAGCGTGAAAGTCTCATTGCCTTCGGCAATCGGATCATCGGCCAAGATGATCCGCACTGTTTTGGTGGTTTCACCGGGCGCAAAAACGAGCAACCCGAATTGGTCATGAAAATCATTGAGATCGGCGGAGCCCCCCTGCGGCTCGTAAAGCACCTCGACTATGCCGGTGTCTGGCGCGCTAAGCGACACGATGAAATCGACATAATTA
>JBGSLY010000425.1:0-14421 GCA_041740435.1 Parasphingorhabdus sp. | reverse complement strand
GACATTCAGCAGCGCGATGAACGCGACGCCAGCCGCGACGCTGCGCCGCTGAAACCCGCCGCAGATGCCCTATTGCTAGATACCAGCGATTTGACTATAGGCGGCGCCGTTCAAGCCGCGATAGCGATGGTAGAGGCGCGCCTTCACCACGGTTGACCGGCACATGCGACCTTCGGTTCATGCAACAGCCTGGCGTCACGCAGTCAAAATGAACATCTTTATCGACATTCGGTCGTAAGGATAGTCAGGCCAAAGACCAGCGGAACCAACCGCTTGGCCGGAAAATGTGAATTAAGGAACTCTGATATGGCCTCTACGGCTTTCCCAAGCCGCGATGATTTCGCGGCAATGCTCAATGAATCTCTTGGTGGCGAAGACGTCGGCTTTGAAGGCCGCGTTGTTAAAGGCACCGTTACTGCCGTCGAAAACGACCATGCGGTCATCGACGTCGGTCTGAAATCCGAAGGCCGCGTGCCGCTGCGCGAATTTGCAGCGCCGGGCCAAAAGGCTGACCTGAAGGTCGGCGACGAAGTCGAAGTGTTTGTCGACCGGATCGAAAACGTCAATGGCGAAGCCATGCTCAGCCGCGACCGCGCCCGCCGCGAAGCCGCTTGGGACAAGCTGGAAGCCGAATTCAACGAAGGCCACCGCGTCGACGGCGTTATCTTTGGCCGGGTCAAGGGCGGCTTTACCGTCGATCTCGATGGCGCTGTTGCTTTCTTGCCCGGCAGCCAGGTCGATATCCGCCCGGTGCGCGACGTCACCCCGCTGATGGACATTTCGCAGCCGTTCCAGATTCTGAAAATGGACCGCAAGCGCGGCAATATCGTCGTTTCGCGCCGCGCCATTCTGGAAGAAACCCGCGCTGAGCAACGTTCTGGCCTGATCGACTCGCTCGAAGAAGGTCAGGTTATCGAAGGCGTGGTCAAGAATATCACCGATTATGGTGCGTTCGTTGATCTGGGCGGCATCGACGGCCTGCTGCACGTCACCGACCTGTCGTACAAGCGTATCAATCACCCCAGCGAAGTCATCAACATCGGCGACACGCTGAAGGTCCAGATCATCAAGATCAACAAGGATTCGCAGCGCATCTCGCTTGGTATGAAGCAGATGGAATCGGATCCGTGGGAAGCGGCTTCGGTCAAATATCCGGTTGGCGCAAAGTTCAGCGGCGCGGTCACCAACATTACCGAATATGGCGCGTTCGTCGAACTCGAAGCGGGCATCGAAGGCCTTGTCCATGTCTCCGAAATGAGCTGGACCAAGAAAAACGTCCATCCCGGCAAAATCGTATCGACCAGCCAGGAAGTCGAAGTGCTGGTGCTGGAGGTCGACACCGACAAGCGCCGCATCTCGCTGGGCCTCAAACAGGCGCAGGCCAATCCTTGGGAAGCCTTTGCCGATAACCACCCGGTCGGCAGCACAGTCGAAGGCGAAGTCAAGAACGCGACCGAATTCGGTCTGTTCATCGGCCTCGACCAAGACGTCGACGGCATGGTCCATATGTCGGACATCGCTTGGGGCATCTCCGGCGAAGACGCGCTCAACCTGCATCACAAGGGCGAAACCGTCAAAGCGGTTGTGCTCGACATTGATGTTGAAAAAGAGCGTATTTCTCTGGGCATGAAGCAACTGGAGAAGGGTGCACCGGCTGTTGGCGGCGCGGATACCGGATCGCTGCGTAAAGGCAGCGTGGAGACCGTTACCGTGCTTGAAGTCCGCGATGGCGGCCTTGAAGTCCAAGTGGGTGACGACGGCGCAACTGGCTTTATCAAGCGTGCCGACCTTGGCCGCGACCGTGACGAGCAGCGCTCTGACCGGTTCCAGGTGGGCCAGAAGGTCGACGCGATGGTCATTGGTTTTGACCGTTCGAAAAAGCCCAACTTCTCGATCAAAGCGCATCAGCTGGCCGAGGAAAAGCAGGCCGTGGAACAGTTCGGTTCGACCGACTCGGGGGCCAGCCTTGGCGACATTCTGGGCGAGGCGCTCAAGCAAAAGCGCAGCTAAGCCCGCATAAAATTACGATTGGACCGCTCCTTCCCACCGGAAGGGGCGGTCCTTTTATTTGTGAGATTGGCCCGAATCCGCCAGTTGCCCTTGTGGACATCAAAGAATTTGCGCCAAACCGCCATTTCTGGCATATTGTTTATTGATACGTCGGCCTGATTGGGTGTTCCGGTTATTTTTCCCAATATCGCTTGGTCTGACAATCGGGGCTGAGGTCATCATCGGAAGGCGGCGCAATGATTCGATCTGATTTGCTGGCGAAACTGGGGGCCGAGAATCCCGAATTAAAGCCAGACGAGATCGAGAAGATCGTCGATTGTTTTTTCGGTCAGATCATCCAGCGGCTGGCAGAGGGCGGCCGGGTCGAGTTGCGCGGTTTTGGCGCCTTTTCAACCCGCAGCCGTGAGCCGCGTATTGGCCGCAATCCCCGAACCGGCGAAAGCGTCGAAGTGCCCGGAAAACGCGTCCCCTATTTCAAGCCCGGCAAAGAGATCCGCGAGCGGCTCAACGACTAAGACCGTTGCACGGCAAAATGTCTTGGCACTGAACACTGCGCCGCATATAGCGCCCCCATGGACCTGCGGGCGTGGCGGAACGGTAGACGCAACGGACTTAAATCCATGAATTTTCTTTGAGTGCGCCCGGGGAAACGCGGGACGTAGAACTGCTCAAATTCGGGGAAACCTGTAATGGCAATCCCGAGCCAAGCCCGATCCTTCGGGAAGGTGTAGAGACTAGACGGGCAGCACCTACCACCCAACGGCCCCAAAAGGCCGGACGGTCATGGTGAAGGGATAGTCCAGACCACAAATGCATGAGGGTTCCCCCCCTCGCGCAGCGGCGAAAGCCGTAGTTGGTAAGAAAATCCGTCGGGCATTTGCCCGTGGGGGTTCAAGTCCCCCCGCCCGCACCAATTTTCGGGAAAAAGCAATCATCCGGCGGATGATTGCCCCGAAAATTCCCAAGCGCAAGCGCGGGAGGAGGCAAGAGACATAAGGTAGCAAACAAAAGACATTTGCTCACCGAGCACATCAGAGTAGGGAACGTTTTAAACGGACTCCACAAGCAGTGAAATTATAGGCATTACCAGAAAAATGCTCAAGCGCGCTCTATCAACTGCCTCCACAGCTTTGTTTACCCTTCTTTCTGGCATGCTCATGGCTGCTCGGGTGGCTCTTGAAGCTGTCGGGACTGCAGATGATTTAAGATCCATCCAAAACAAAGAATGGTGGGAGCAAGCCGTTTTTTGGCTAATGACAATTCCTGCGTGGCTGCCGGTAAGCGCCTTCATGATTTTTGGAGCTATTTTTACGATTCAATTAGCAGTGGATGCGCAACGAGGCGCTTCGCAGTGCCAAAAAAATCAATGCAAAAGCATTTGCGTTTGAGCCAGAATTTCGAGCTTATGTGGATAAAATGGATGACCAGATTGCTAGAATCGAAAAAATGATATCCGATCGTGAAAATAAAAATTTATGATGGTATACAAAAAATCAGTGTAGAATTACAAAGATGCACAAATGAAATGAAAATAGTGGAGCTGCGGGTTTCAAAACATTTAAATAAAGCACGTATGGTACTAGATCATGAAGCTACAAATATAAAAATGAACGAAATATTAACAAAAAATTTGCTAGATAATTTAGAAGGTCAAACTGCCGTATTTGTTGATCAGATTATATCTTCGGAAAGACAGCGTCTCGATATTATCGAAGACAAACTCTCCCAATTTGAATCGATTCGCAACACCTGATCCCCTACCCCAAAACCCCGCACGCAATCCGCCCGCCGCTATCCCCGGTCGGATCGGTGCGTTGATCATCAGCTTTCTCATGCACCACAACTGCCGCACCATTGCCGCCAAGCATCGGTTTCGTGCCCGTGCTGACCTGTGCGCCGGCAACGGTAAATTCCAGTGTCCCGGTCCCATCCTCTGCAATCACCAGATTCGGCGCATCGCCCATATGCGAACCCATGGGATTTTCCAGCCCATGTTGCCGCGCCGCTGGGTTCCAATGGCCGCCCGCGGTCTTGAAATCGGGTCCTTCGCAAAGCCCGACATCGTGGATATGGATACCGTGCAGGCCCGGCGGCAGGTCGCTGGCGGCAACCTTGACCATGATCCCGGCATCGGTTTGGTAGACCGCAACGGTGCCGCGCGATTGGCCTTGGGCGTTCATCAAAACGGCACTGGCGGCGGGCGGCGCGCTGGCGGAGGCGATTTCCCCCGCCCCTTTGCTGCATCCGGTAAGGACGATACCAGCGGCCATGGTGACAATCACAATGCGCCGCATGCGGGTAATTTTCCGGGCCAAGATACGCTCCTTATGGTTGTTCTTCGTCATTCGCCTTCTATACCACAGCCATGTCGAAACGCAAACCCGCCCGCCGCAGTTCGGACCATTGCTATGTGATCGCTTTGGGTTCGAACCGATCGCAGCACGGTCATGAGACGCCGCGCCAGATACTCGGGCGGGCGATGGCCGAATTGGCAAAGTGCGTGGGTCCTATAGTTGCTCAATCAGACTGTATCAGCACTGAACCGCTGGGCCCTTCCCGCCGCCGTTACGTCAATGCGGCGGTAGTGCTGTCGACCGCGCTGCCGCCCGCCGGATTGCTGGATGTGCTCAAGCAGATCGAAGTGGCATTCGGGCGGCGTAAAGGCCGGAAATGGTCGGCGCGCACGCTCGATCTCGATATTATCCTGTGGAGTGGCGGCGCGTGGCACAGCGACCAGCCGTATCTGTCAATCCCGCACACCGCCTTTCGGGAACGGGACTTTGTCCTGTCGCCATCGCGGCAGATTGCTGCACACTGGATCGACCCGGTGACCGGGTTTTCGGTCGCCCAATTGGCCTATCGGCAAAAAAGGCCAAAGCCGCTTGACCGCACCCCCGCCCGCCACTAGGGAAACCTCCGCAACGGTCGCACCGCGCCCGTCCCCCCCATGGGGCCCTTAGCTCAGTCGGTAGAGCAACTGACTTTTAATCAGTAGGTCGCTGGTTCGAACCCAGCAGGGCTCACCATCTTTTCAATGGTTGGACCGTTAGGCTATACCACCAACACAATTTTCCCGACATGCCGCTTGGTCAAAAACGCTTCCTGCGCTGCAACAATTTCGTTCAAGGGATACGTGGCGGCCAATATGGGTTTGATTTCGCCGCTTTCGATGTAGCGGATCAGGTTCGGAAAAACCTCCGGCTCAATGACGGTGCAGCCGATCAGGCGCAAGTCTTTGAGGTAGAGCGTTCGCAGGTCGAGGTCGACAATCGGGCCGGAGATTGCCCCGGATACGCCGTAACGCCCGCCGCGCTTCAGGCTGCCAAGGATAGCGCCAAACTGCGGGCCGCCAACGATATCCACCGCGGCGTCGAAATATTCCGGACCAAAGAGCGCCGCCAGATCGGCATCGCGGGGGATTACCTGATCTGCGCCCAGCGCCCGGACCGCCGCTGCCTTTTCGTCCCCTGCCATAGCGGTGACTTCCGCGCCGCGCCGCTTGGCCAGTTGGACGGCGGCAGAGCCCACCCCGCCCGATGCGCCCGTGACCAATACCCGCTCACCACTCGAAAGAGCGATGCGGGTGAGGATATTTTCGGCGGTGGAATAGGCGCAGGGAAAGCTCGCTAGCTCCGCGTCGGAGAGCGGGGAGGAGATTGGATAGGCATTATCCGACGGAACACAGGCATAATCCGCGAACGCGCCATCGACCTCCGAGCCAAAATAGCGGATATCAAAGCGGCTAGAGCCAGCAAAAATCGGCATCACCAGCACGCGCTCACCCATTCGCGCTCGATCGACCCCAGCACCTACCGCGACGATCCGTCCGCATGCGTCCGCCCCCTGAATGCGCGGAAATTGGAAGGCAGCCCCGGACCAGCCGTCGTCGCCGGCATCAGCTATGCCGGTCGCCGCACCTGTATCGGTCGCCTCGGCCACCGCTTTGCTATACCAGCCGATCCGGGTGTTGATGTCGGTATTATTGACCCCCGCCGCACTGATGCGAATCAGCACCTCCGATGGTCCCGGCACCGGCACCGGCACATCGTCGCGCCATTCCAACTTGTCATAGCCGCCATGGCCGGTCAGCAGAACCGCGCGCATGGAGGCTGGAATACTCACTCGGCCCGCTCCAGCCCGAACTGGTTGAGATACCATTTCTGGAACTTGATCACGCTGCCTTCCTGCTCCGAATAGCGGCCGGGTCGATAGCGGCTGGACATGATACCTTCCTGATTATTCTCGGTTATCACTTTATCCTGCGTGGTGGTGGCGTGATAGCCCCAGATCATTTTGTCGATATCGACCTCGTCCTCGTTCGCCCGGCCATCGACCAGCCAGATCATCTCCACATCAGTCGCCAGTGCGCCGCGCGGGGTGAATTGGAACAGGATGACAAAATGGTCGTCAGCGACAATTTGGCTGAACGGGCTGAAACTCAGGTGCATCCGCCCGCCATCGGGGGCCGCACGCTTGCCCATCAGCGGTGCGGGCGCGGTTCCGTCCTGCGTTTCGGCGGCCCAGCCTTGCTTATTCATCCGCTGCATCAACAGGCGCAAATGGCTGCTCTCCGGTGGTTCATCGATGGTACCGATCGGGCGGCCCAGCGCGGCGGCTTTTTCCTCCCACGCCTGCACCTTGGGGGCATAGGCGGCTATCGCATCGGCTGGACCAGAGCTAGGCCCTGCCCCCACAGCGACAATCGATTCCGCCGCATGCATCGAACAGAATTCGGGGTGCGAAGGAACGCAGTGATAACATTCGAAGAAATTCTCAACGACCAGCTTCCAGTTGGCGGTGGTGGGGTAGCTTCCGGCATGCGCGATGCGAGCATCGGCCAGCCCGTGATAGTCCAAGATAGGCCCCATATCGCCAAAGGTCGCATCAAAATCGACCGGTTCATCCTCGCTCATGTTGATGAAGATCAGGCCGTGAAATACGCGGATATGGCAGGCGAAAAGGCTGCTTTCGGCCTTGTCAAAATCCTCTGGCATCAGCCTTGCCGAAATCAGCCGCCCGTCCAGACCGAAGGTCCATGCATGATAGGGACAGACCAGACGCGGCGCGTTGCCGCTTTCCGACTGGCAAATGGTTGAACCGCGATGGCGGCAAACGTTGAAGAAAGCGCGCACGCTGTCTTCATTTTCCCGGATAACGATAATCTGTTCGGTCCCCACGCGAAACAGGAAATAATCGCCCTTGTTCGGTATGCGGGAGATGTGCCCGGCCAGCAGCCATTTGCGGCTGATAATCTGATCCATATCGGCCTTGAACACCGCATCACTGCAGTAAAATTCCTGATCGAAGCTAAAGCCGACGCGGGTATTGGCGGCGAGGCGGCTCATAAGTTCATTGTGCGACATCAAATTTTGATCCGTGCGTTATTGGGGTCATACATCGGTTTCAAAGACGCGGCGACGGGATAGCGCACGCCCGCGATCTCGATTTCATAATCATCGGCGCCAATCAGGCCAACCACACCGCCATCGGTCGCCGTCACATATCCAAGACCGCAGGCACCGCCCAAGGTGTGTGCATACATGCCAGAACGGATGTATCCGGCGATCCGGTCACCCTGCCATATCGGTTCATTGTGATAGAGCATCGGCATCGGGTCTTTCAGCAGGAACTGGACGAGTCGCTGTTTCAGGCCCTCTTGTTTCTGCCGCAACAGCGCCTCTCGCCCGATAAAACCGCCGGGCTTGTCCATCCTGACGGCAAAGCCGAGGCCCGCCTCCAGCGGCGTGTCCTCATCAGTGATATCATGCCCCCAATGGCGATAGGCCTTTTCCATGCGTAGCGCATTGAGCGCATGATAACCGCAGTGTTTGAGGCCAAATTCCGCGCCCGCCGCGACGATTTCGTCATATACGCCCGCCATGAATTCGGTCGGAATATAAAGCTCCCAACCCAATTCACCGACATAAGTGATCCGCGATGCGCGGACGATGGCATAGCCCAGTTCTATTTCTTGCGATGTGGCGAACGGGAAAGCTTGGTGCGACAGATCATTGGGGCAAATCGACTGCAGCAAATCGCGGCTGTTAGGCCCCATGATTGAGATGACGCCCATGCCCGATGACACATTGGTCAGGACCGCAAACGCATCATCGGGAATGTGGCGCTTCAGCCAGTTGAAATCTTTGGTCTCGGTTTCCGCACCGGTGACAATCAGAAAGGCGGTTTCGGACAGCCGCGTAACGGTCAAATCCGCCTCTATTCCGCCTTTGTCGTTGAGCCATTGGGTGTAGATAAGCTTGCCCGGCGCAACATCGACGTCATTGGCACAGACGCGGTTCAGCACCGCGCAGGCATCGCGGCCTTCCAAACGGAATTTGGCAAAGCTCGATTGATCGAACAGCCCGACTGCCTCCCGAACAGCCTTACATTCCGCTGCATTGGCGTCGAACCAGTTCTGGCGGCCATAGCTATATTCATAGTTCGGCGTACTGCCGGGCTCGCCGTACCAGTTTGCCCGTTCCCAACCGAACGCCTCGCCGAAACACGCGCCAGCCGCGGCCAAACGGTCGTGCAAGGCCGATTTACGCACGCCGCGTGCGGTCTCATATTGCTTGAACGGATAATGGGTGGCGTAAAGCAGGCCAAGACTTTCGGTCACCCGTTCGCGCAGATATTTGCGGTTGATCTGGAACGGCATATTGCGGCGGATATCCACAGTCCACAGGTCCGCAGGCGGAATACCGTCGCGAATCCAATCCGCCATCACTTTGCCGACACCGCCCGCCGATTGCAGGCCGATAGAGTTCAGGCCAGCGGCAACGAAACAGCCGCGCAATTCCGCGCTCTCGCCCAGATGATAGCGGACATCGGGCGTAAAACTTTCTGGACCACAAAAGAATTTCTGGATGCCGGCATTTTCCAGTGCGGGAACCCGGCGCATCGCATCAATCAGCAGCGGTTCGAAATGCTCAAAGCTGCCCGCGATTTCATCAAAGCAGAAATCTTCGGAAATGCCGTCCATGCCCCAAGGCCGGGCATTGGGTTCGAACGCTCCGACCAGCAGCTTGCCCGCATCATATTTATAATAGCCGCAATAATCATAGTCGCGCAGCACCGGCAGGGTGTTGTCGATGCCCTCAACGCCTTCGAACAGCACGTAATAATGCTCACAAGCATGTAGCGGGGCAGCGACGCCAATGCTGGCGGCCAGATCTCGCGTCCACATGCCGCCGCAGATCACGACATAATCGGCATCGATAGGGCCATCATCGGTATCAACGCCGGTGACCCGCTCACGATTATGGCGGATTTTGGTGACCTTGGTGTTTTCGAAAATCCTTGCGCCGCCGGTGCGCGCGCCTTTGGCCAGTGCCTGGGTGATATCGACGGCATTGGCATAGCCATCGCTGGGGATATGGATGCCGCCGACCACATCATCGACATTGACGATAGGGGCAAGCGCCTTGATCTCTTCTGGCGTCACAACGTGCACCGGCAAATCAAACACCTTGGCCATAGAGGCGCTGCGTTTCAGTTCCTCAAAGCGCTCCATATTGGTCGCCATCGAAATCGAGCCGCATTGCCGATATCCGGTCGCCTGGCCTGTCTCAGCCTCCAGCCCGCGATACAGTTCCCCGGTATATTTGGCGAGCTTGGTCATGTTGATGGACGGGCGCAGCTGTCCGACCAGCCCCGCCGCGTGCCATGTGGTGCCGCTGGTCAGCTGCTTGCGCTCCAGCAGGACGACATCATCCCAGCCAATCTTGGTCAAATGATAGGCAATCGAGCAGCCGATTACACCGCCGCCGACGATGACGACTTTTGCCTTTTTGGGAAGCTCAGCCATTGCGGATCAGACCTTCATCTTTGCATTGTCAGGGTCATAGGCTGGATGTTCGAGCACAGTGCCTTTGCGCAACTCGCCCTGCAACATGATGTCGAAGGTCGATCCCGGCGCTGCGTTTTCAATCGGTACGCAGGCGAAGAACAGGCTCTTGCCCACCCGATGACCATAGCCACCCGATGTGGTCAAGCCGATACAGGTGTCGCCAATCATGCAAGGTTCGGCGCCGCGCACATCGACATTGGTCGCATCGACTTCGCCATAGACAATCCGGAAGCGATCCGGTGCATCAACTGTCGCCTGCTTGCCGACAAAATCATCTTTCTTGAAATTGATGAAGCGCGGGATGTCCGCTTCGATCATCGTCAGCTCGTTGGTCAGCTCTGATCCCCAAGCCTTATAGGCCTTTTCCATGCGCATCGTATTGGCAGCGTAGAGACCGTAGTTGATGATACCAAACTCTTGGCCCGCTTTCCACACCACGTCATACAGCGCGGCTAAGTCCTCCATCGCCGGATGCAATTCCCAGCCGAGTTCGCCTGCATAAGAAACCCGCAGCGCGCGAGTCTTGATGCCCGCCAAGGTAATTTCCTGCCCGCTAAGCCAACGGAAACCTTCGTTGCTTAAATCCGCATCGGTCAGCTTCGCCAGCACATCGCGCGAGCGCGGGCCGTTCATGACCAGTACGCCCAATTCCATGGTGAGATTGCGGATGGCAACATCCTCGTCCGGCAATTTGCTCTGGGTCAGCCAGTCCCAGTCCCGCTGTTCCGCGGCGGCGGCGGATAGGCAGTAGAAATGACTATCACTAAGCCGCGTGACCGTCATTTCGCCATAAATACGTCCCTGCCGCGACAGCAAATGTGTCAGCGCAATTCCGCCCTGTTTTTTCGGCATACGGTTAGCGCAGATGCGGTTGAGGAAACTTTCCGCATTCGGCCCGGTCACATCATATTTGGCAAAGCCGCTGAGATCGAGCACTCCGACTCGCTCCGCCACCGCTTTCACCTCGGCGGCGACCGCATCAAAGCTATTGGTGCGGTGATAGCCGCCTATTTCGGGCGCACCATCCACCGCGAAATATTTGGGCCGTTCCCATCCGTAAGTCTCGCCATAAACCGCCCCCGCTGCGGCCAGCTTTTCATACAGCGCACTGGTCTTTTGCGGGCGGCCATCGGGTTCTTCTTCACCGGGCAAACGCGTCGTAAAGGTCATCCGATAATCAAGGAACACCTTGTCGCGGCTATATTGCTCATCGGCATAGGGTCCGTAACGACGCGGATCGAATTCGGTCATGTTGATCTCGGAATCGCCCTCGACCATCCACTGCGCCATATATTTGCCAGCGCCGCCGCCCTGTGCGATGCCAAAGCTGGTGCCGCAGCAGTGCCAGAAGTTCCTGAGGCCGACTGCAGGTCCGAGCAGCGGCCCGCCATCGGGGGTATGCGGAATGGCTCCGTTGACGAACCGGCGAAGGCCGACTTCGCCAAAGACCGGCATCCGCTCGATCGCCCGTTCCAGCCACGGCGCAATCCGCTCCAGATCCTCCGGAAAAAGCTCGCTGGTCGAATTCCACTCCGGATGGCCGCCGCGCGGAGCCCAAGCCTCTGCAAGGCCAGCATTCTCATAGACGCCGATCAATCCGCTTTTCTGTTCCTGCCGGAAATAGCCCGAGACATGGGGGCACCGCATGACGGGAATTTCCTCATCGCGCTCCTTGAAGGCAGGAATGGGATCGGTGACGACATAGTGATGCTCCATGTTCGTCACCGGAATGTCGATGCCGGCCATTTGCGCCACTTGCCGGGCATAGCAGCCCGCGGCGTTGACGACGATTTCCGCGCGCACCGTGCCTTGCTCGGTCTCGACGTCCCATTCGCCCGTGGGCGGCTGGGTGAGGCCGGTCACCCGGTTCTTGCGGACGATTTTCGCGCCCATATTCTTGGCGCCAATGGCAAGCGCATTGCAGATGCCCGACGGATCAGCATGGCCATCATCGGTCGTTCTCGCGCCTGCAATCACACCGTCGAGGGTCATGAACGGGTTGTGCTTCAGGATTTCATCGGGTGGAATAATCTCCATATTAAAGCCGATAATTTTCGAGAAGCCTTCGATATAGCGCATCCACGCCAGTTCGCGCTCATTGGTCGCCAATCGGATACCGCCCGACTTGTGCCAGCTGACATATTGTCCGGTTAGCCCCTCTAGCTGCGGATAGAGCCAGTTTGAATAGGCGTGCATTTTCGCCAGATTGAAGCTGCCGGTGATATTTGGACATTGCCCGGCCGCGTGCCAGGTGGAACCAGAGGTCAGTTCGTCCTTTTCGATCAGCAAGCAATCCGTCCAGCCAAGCTCGGCCAGATGGTACAGCAGCGAAGCCCCCATTATTCCACCGCCGATAATGACCACCCGCGCCGAATTCTGCATGCAATGCCGCCCCCAAAAGAATTATTGTTGACACATTAAGCCGGACGGGGGAACGGGCACAAATGGCGATTATGGCGGGATTGGTTCAAAAAATTTTCATGTCGCCACGGCTTGGCTATCGGCCATTTGATTTTGCAAAAGGAACGTCACTAGGACGTCACATAAATTGTGCATCTGTTCCAATTATGGACGATCTTTCTTCCTTGCGCGGCTCGGCTGGAGAATAGAAAATTGACGACATTATCCATTCGCATTCCTAAGGCAGAGCCGCTCGCTTACTTGCTGTGCGCTGCCCGCCTCATCTTGATCGCACTGCCCCTTGTGGTCCTGTTACCGCTGCATATGATATGGCAAATGCTGAAGCTGCCTTCGCCTTGGGCAATGCTGTATCTCCGGATTGTCACCCGCGTTCTGGGGGCGCGGGTTCGGGTTCAAGGGCATCGACTACGCAAAGATGTTTTCTTTGTTGCCAACCACCTGTCCTGGCATGATATACCCATTTTTGGCAGCGTCACGGGCACCTCTTTTGTTGCGCAGGATGGGGTGCGCAAATGGCCCATCATCGGCTGGTTGGCCGAACAAAATCGCACCATCTTTGTCAGCCGGACCGACAAACAAAATGTCGGCGCGCAGGTAACCGAACTGCGGGAGGCGATTGCGGAAAACTGGTCGGTGACCCTATTCCCCGAAGGCACGACGTCCGATGGAACGGGACTGCTACCCTTCAAGCCATCGCTATTTGCCACATTGGCACCGCCGCCAAAGCCGATGCTGATCCAGCCGGTTTGGCTCGATTTCGGCGATGCTGGCCCAGACATCGCGTGGCTTGGTGAAGAAACCGGTTGGGAAAGTGCATGGCGGGCATTTACCCGGCCCGGCAGCTATGACGTTAATGTGCATTTTCTGGACCCGTTTGACCCGGCTCTGATTGGCGACCGTAAAACCGTATGCGCTCTGGCGCGGGCGCGGATTGCCGAAGCCATGTCCGACCGGCTCGGCTATTCGGTCGTCTGACCGAAACAGCGCGGCTTCTGCAAAAGGAAATAGCCCCCTAAATCAATTGCCGTCCCGTCCCCTTTTGGGCTTGTTAAATGCCCGCTCGGGCCGCTAGCGGGAGGGGAATTTTGTAAAGGGGGAAGCTATGAAGGTCGCGGTGGTCACAGGTGCAGCGCAAGGCGTCGGACTGGCAACGGCGCGGATCATGGCCGAAACTGGCTATCATATCATTATGACCGACGTGCAACCTCTGACCGAACAAGCAGCGGCACTGGCCGCTGCGGGCAGGCAAGTCACTGCACTTTGCGGCGATGTTTCTGACGAAATGTTTGTCGATGAATTGGCGGTGCGCGTGGCCAAAGACCATGGAGCCGCCGATGTGTTGGTCAACAATGCCGGGATCAGCCTGATTTGTCCGGCAGAGGAAACCAGCCTTGTCCAATGGCAGCGGGTGATGGCGATCAACCTTGCCGGTCCCTTTCTGCTCTGCCGCGCACTTGGCCAGCTTATGCTGGATCGGGGCAGCGGCAACATCGTCAATGTCGCCTCTATCGCTGGATTGCACGGCGTGATCCACCGCGCCGCCTATAATGCCTCCAAACATGGCCTGATTGGCCTGACCCGGACGTTGGCGGCGGAATGGGGCGGGCGGGGGGTGCGCGTCAATGCGGTCTGCCCCGGCTGGATCAAAACGGAAATGGATGCCCGTGACATGGGCTCGGGAGCCTATAGCGATCAGGATATCGCCAACCGTGTGCCCATGGCCCGCTTTGCCAAGCCCGAAGAAGTTGCTCGAGCCATTGCTTTCCTTGCCGAAGCCGACAGCTTTATCAATGGTGTCAGCTTACCAGTAGACGGTGGCTGGACGGGCGATGCTAGCTGGGATGCCCTGCGCCTAAAAACCCGGTGAAGCCCGCCCGTTTAGGCACAGGGCAGATCATACCATTTCGCCTCTTGCTTGGGCCATTGTGGTTCGGCATGGGATTGATAAATACAGGAGGGAGAATATCCAATGCAGTCGGCACGCGAGTCCGCAATTCAATTGATCGAACGTTATTATGCTGCGTTCAACGCAGGGGACCAACAAGCAGTATTGGACTGCCTGACCGACGGGATTGCGCACGATATCAATCAAGGCGCTCGTGAAATCGGCAAAGAGGCCTTTGCGGCGTTCTTGCAACGCA
>JBGSLY010000424.1:0-2120 GCA_041740435.1 Parasphingorhabdus sp. | reverse complement strand
ACGATTGCAGAGGCGGTGCTGATCTATCTTGGCATCCCGTTCCTTGCAGGTTTTCTAACGCGCAAATGGCTGGCTAAAGCCATGGGGGAGACGTGGTATGAGCAGAGTTTTCTGCCGAAAATTGGTCCCATCACGCTCGTCGCGCTGCTGTTCACCATTACCGCCATGTTCAGCTTGAAGGGCGGCGAAATCCTGACGCTGCCGGGCGATACGATCCGGATCGCCATCCCGCTCACCATCTATTTTGTTGTCCAGTTTTCCATCAGCTTCTTCATGGGCAAGCTGATCGCCAGCGATTACCCGCGCACCACCGCGGTCGCCTTCACAGCGGCGGGTAATAATTTCGAACTGGCCATTGCTGTGGCTATTGCAGCGTTCGGATTGGCCTCGCCGGTGGCTTTCGCGGCAGTGATCGGACCGCTGGTGGAGGTACCGGTGCTGATCTTGCTGGTCAATGTCGCCTTCTGGTTCGGACGGCGTTGGTTTCCCGACAGCGTTCCTGCGGAGGGGCGGGCATGACCGAAGCACAGTTTCAGCGAGTGCGAAGCTTGGCCGATCCCGACCATCTGCCTGTACTCAAGCCCGAATATGCTCGCCGCCGCCCGGCACTGGGCCTCGGCGTAATCGATCCGCCGCCGCGTATCCTGCTGCTCTACGGGTCGTTGCGCGAGCGATCCTATTCGCGTCTCGTGGTCGAGGAAGCCGCGCGGCTGCTGCAGTTTTTCGGCTGCGAAACGCGGATATTCGATCCGTCCGACCTACCCCTGCCGGATCAGGTTGACGGCGATGATCATCCGGCCGTGCATGAACTGCGCGAGCATTCGTTGTGGTCGGAAGGTCAGATCTGGTGCAGCCCGGAACGGCACGGCCAGATCACCGGCATCATGAAAACCCAAATCGACCACTTGCCGCTCGTATACAAAGGTCTGCGCCCCACCCAAGGGCGCACGCTCGCGGTGATGCAGGTCAGCGCCGGATCGCAAAGCTTCAACAGCGTCAACACGCTGCGTGTCCTTGGCCGCTGGATGCGGATGTTTACCGTCCCAAATCAGTCCTCTGTCGCCAAGGCCTATGAGGAATTTGACGAAGCCGGACGCATGAAGCCTTCGAGCTACTATGATCGCATTGTTGACGTGGTGGAGGAACTGGTGCGCTTCACCGTCTTGCTGCGCCCGCACGCCGAACAACTGGTAGACCGATATTCCGAACGCAAGGATCAGGACGAGCCCGTCGAAACGCCAGTGAAATTGGCACGATTGGTTTAGGGTTGAGGCGGATATGCCATTTTAAGCTCATGTTTCGATTCCGACTTTTGCTCTCTTATTTTGCTATTTCCGGAGCGATTTCCAAACAGTCTCTAGGGCTTTTCTTCGTATATCATAGCTACAGACAAAACCGTATTGTGCCGGGCTGTAAAATATGCAATCGATTGTATAAGAAAAGGGGAATCAACTGGAGGGGTGGGGGTCGTGCGGCAAAAGCTATCGCCATCAATAGCGAGCATGTTTGGAACAACTGGGAAGCATCGCAAGGCGCCTGAGGGGAGCCATTGGTGAGCGGGCCCCGGAACTTAGAGCGTGACTTTTCGGCGGAGTCTGGCCCGGAACAGGGTATAAGCGGCCGGATTATTCTGTGGTCGCTGACCTCGGCTCTGGCCGGGTTTCTGTTCGGCTTTGACACTGTGGTCATTTCTGGCGCGGAGCAGAAAATTCAGGCGCTTTGGTCGCTGAGCCCGGCAATGCACGGGATGGCGATGGCCTCCACCCTCTATGGCACGGTCATCGGATCGTTGCTCGGGGGGTGGCCAACCGATCGTTGGGGGCGAAAGGCCACGCTGCTGGCCATTGGTATCATGTACATCGTTTCTGCCATTTGGTCAGCGCTGGCGATGGACGTCAATTCTTTCATATTGGCCCGGTTGCTGGGCGGCCTGGGCATTGGCCTGTCGACGGTGGCCGCGCCGCTATATATCTCGGAAATTGCCCCGCCGCGCTATCGCGGCCTGTTGGCGGGCAGCTTTCAGTTCAATATCGTATTCGGCATCGTCATCGCTTATGTTTCCAACGCCCTGTTGTCAGGCACAGGGGACAATGACTGGCGTTGGATGCTGGGGGTCGCGG
>JBGSLY010000423.1:0-3627 GCA_041740435.1 Parasphingorhabdus sp. | reverse complement strand
ACACCTCGATAGTGTTAGAATCGCGGTCAAAGTCCTGATCGTAAATATGTTCGATCAGTTCTGTCCGCGACACCACTTTGCCTTTGTGGTGCATCAGATAGGACAGTAGTTTGTATTCCTGCGCGGTCAGCTTCACCGGATCGCCGGCCAATGTTACCTTGCCCGAACGGGTATCGAGCCGGACATCGCCAGCGGTCAGCTCCGAAGAGGCATTTCCCGATGCGCGGCGGATCAGGGCGCGCAGCCGGGCAATCAGTTCCTCGGTCTGAAACGGCTTGGCGAGATAATCATCGGCTCCTGCGTCCAGCCCCGCGACCTTGTCCGACCAGCTGTTGCGTGCGGTCAGCACCAGCACCGGGAAATTGCGTTGCTCCTTGCGCCAACGATCAAGCACGGTCAGGCCGTCGACTTCGGGCAGGCCAAGATCCAGGATGACCGCATCATAATCTTCGGTCGAACCCATGAAATGCCCGTCTTCACCGTCGGTCGACAGATCAACGGCATAGCCATTGCCCTCCAACGTGGATTTCAATTGCTGTCCCAAGGTCGGTTCGTCTTCAACGATCAGAACGCGCATCAATTTTCCTTTAATGTCAAAACGGCTTGGCTTCTATATAGCCAATACCATCAAGTGAACAATGGCAAACACCGATGAGAAATTATGCTAGTGGTCCGATTCCGACATTTGCTACCCCTTTTTGCTATCGTCGGAGCAAATGTCGGAATCTTAAGGACCACTAGCTAACCATTGATGCTAGTGGAGCTTTTGAATTTGACATTTGATCTCCTCCGTTCGGCAAGCAGGACTCAAATGTCAAATTCGCTCCACTAGGAAAGGTTATCGGCTCTGACGCAGAACGGTGCCGGTCCGACCATCGACATCAACAAAAATGACGCGCCCGTCGCGCAAGAATTTCAGCCGGTAAACCTGCGAACTGGGATCGAATTCAGGCCCAAGATACTGGCTGTCACCCATGCGCGGGATGACGCTGTTTTCGATGGAGCGCAGCGGCTTGACCTTGCCGGCCATCATCTGATTGCGCGCATCATTCTGCTCCCCGCGCCGGTCGAGCGCTTGCGCAGGGGTGCTAATCGCGGATGCCAATGCCAATAGTGCGAGAGAGGACAATATCTGTTTCATAATATGGTCCTCTCTATAACCCGCGCATTGAACCGGCGATGAATGTTTGCGCCGCCAATTGTTCATGAGCCCAATTGTGCATGAGCCTTGCCAACCTCAGTTCAGCATTTCAAAGCTGATCGACAGGCTGACCGCCGTCCCGACTTGTCCCGGTTCAACTGGCGCGCGCGCATCGGATGCGGCCTCCATCTTCATAGCCATCATCGGCATGGGCGCAGGTCCGTTGTTAAACAGCCCCTCGGCAATCGATAACACGCGGACGTTTTTATATCCGGAGGCCTGTGCATATTCCAGCGCCTGGGCGCGGGCACG
Source organism: Parasphingorhabdus sp. (assembly GCA_041740435.1). GTDB lineage: Bacteria > Pseudomonadota > Alphaproteobacteria > Sphingomonadales > Sphingomonadaceae > Parasphingorhabdus. The sequence goes on along the minus strand of JBGSLY010000423.1, from coordinate 2,174 downwards.
GGCCAGTGCCTGTTTGCGCGCATTGGCTTTGACCGCACTGTCATCGGACAGGCTGAACCATGGCCCGCTGACGTTGGTTGCGCCAGATGCGACGACGGCATCCAGAATGCTGCCTATCTTGTCGATCCCACGCACCTTGGCCTGCACTTGATTGGAAACCTGATAGCCAACGAATTCGTTGATATTCTGATCCTGAATCCAGCGATACTCGGGATTGAGATTTATGCCCGTTGTCTGGATATCCTTGGCGTCAATGCCCAAAGCCTTGAGTTGGTTGATAACTTTTTGCACCGCCGCACTATTCTGACGAAGCGCTTGGGTTGCGGTCGGGGCCTTGGTCTCGACGCCGGTGCTGAAAGTTGCAGTATCGGGCGTCGACTCAATCTGTTCGGTGACGCTGAGCTCGATCACCGGATTGGTGGTGGTAATTTTGATTTCTGCGGCCATCACCGGGGGTGTAATCGACATGGCGGTTAGCAACAAGGCGGCGGCGAAGGGTTTTTTCATAAAAGCGGTCTTTCTACTTATGTGATACAGGCCTGTGCATCGTGGTCGATGAACAGCGGCTGAAACGTCTCCCAATTATATCAAGCGGGTCCGCAGGGCGCTTTGATAGCTTTCCTGCAAGTGTCGGGTAATCGGACCCGGTTTACCGGCGCCAATGGGCTGTCCATCGATTTCAATGACCGGCATCAACAGCAATGAGGTAGACGAAGTAAAGGCTTCTGCGGCGGCCAACGCTTCCGCGACGGTGAACGCGCGCTCTTCGACGGGTAAAGCCAATGCCGCTGCCGCTTCCAAAAGCCCGATACGGGTCACCCCAGGCAAGATCGCTTGGTCTAGAGGATGGGTAATCAAAACTCCCTCTCCCGAAATAATATGCGCATTTTGCGATGCGCCTTCGGTGACAACGCCATCGCGGACCAGCCAAACGTCATCGACCCCCATCCTCTGTGCTTCGGTTTTGACCATAGAGGCATAAAGCAGCTGGGTTGTTTTGATGTCCGAACGGTGCCAGCGGAGGTCAGGCCGGGTGATGATCCGCGTGCCCGTCATCTGCATCGTTTCCGTAGCTTCGCTCGCTTCTTGTGTGAAACAAAACACCGTCGGCGGGCAGGATTCCGCCCCATATTTGAACCGCCTATCCCCCGGATTTCCGCGCGTGACTTGCAAGTAGACTGTGCCATGCAGCAGATCATTGCGGGCGACCAGTTCGCGCCAGATGGCTAGCAAAGCGTCACTCTCAAACGGCAACACAATGCCAATTTCGTTTAGGGACCGTTCCAAACGCGCAATATGCCAATCGAAATCGGCTATTTTGCCATCAACAATCGCCACGACCTCGTAAACCGAGTCCTAAAACAACACGCCCCTATCAAAAACCGACAGCTTGGCTTCGGATTCGGGAACAAACTCACCATTAATATAGATAGATCGCATGGGCCGTGCTTTTGCGGTTCGCGCGTCGTTTCGTCAATCGGGAAAGGCTTGCCCCTTCTGTCCCAACTGCCTATCGGCGTGGCACTATGTCCCAGCCCCCTGTATTTGCCTATGAAGATCTGAGCCTGCTCCAAGGCGAGGGTTGGCTGTTTCGCGATCTCAACCTCTATATCGGTCCGCGCGACCGGCTGGCTCTGATCGGACGCAATGGCGCTGGAAAGAGCACTTTGCTGCGGTTGATCGCCAACAGGATCGAGGCGGACAAGGGCAAGCGGATGATCGTACCCGGCACGCATATCGTGATGCTGGAGCAGGAGCCCGATTTCACAGCCCACCCACGGTTGATCGACTTTACTATCGGTGGCGCTGCGCCCCCGGCGCGTCATGCAGTGGAAGCGATTGCTGATCAAATTGGCATTGACCTTAATCGCGAAAGCGCAACCGCCAGCGGCGGAGAGAAACGCCGCGCCGCCATTTGCCGCGCTTTGGCCAGCGAGCCCGATGTGTTGCTGCTCGACGAACCGACCAACCATCTCGATCTCGCCGCCATTGATTGGCTGGAGGAATGGTTGGGCCGGTATCGCGGCGCGTTCGTTGCAATTTCGCATGACCGAACTTTTCTGACCCGGCTTACGCGGCAAACATGGTGGCTCGACCGAGGAAGCCTGCGGCGGCAGGAAATAGGCTTTGGCGGCTATGAGGCGTGGATGGAAAAGGTCTATGCTGACGAGGCG
>JBGSLY010000422.1:0-5816 GCA_041740435.1 Parasphingorhabdus sp. | reverse complement strand
CACAACGCAACCAAAAAGGGAATCCCCTTCGAGTCAGTTCGTGCGGAAACCGCTCTAAACAACCAAAAGGAGGCGTGATCTATTCGGATCACGCCTCCCCTTGTTAGTGCTGTGGTTTAGCTATCGGTCAGTTTGACGATATCGTTCATCAAACCGCTGGTGCCGTTGAAAACAGTCAACCGATCAATCTTGCCGGCAATACCTTCCAAAGCTTCAAGCTCCTTGAGCCGCAGCATGACCGGATTGTCGGCCATAACCTTCGCGGTGTTCAGAAGCGACCGCGTTGCGTTCGTTTCTTCGCGCCGCTTGATGACGTTGGCTTCTGCTGCCTTTTGAGCAGCAACCACCTGATTCAACAATTCCCGCATTTCACCCGGAAGGATGACATCCTTCAAAATGATTTCGGTCACATCAAGCCCGATGGCCGCCATATCGGTCCGCACTTTGGTTGCTGCTTCCGCGTCCACCATCACCTGTTTTTCAAGGATTTGGTCGAGCGTCATCGCGCCCAAAGTCTTTCGAAACGCATATTGCAGCGCCCGGTATAGTGCGTCAACGAAGTCCTTGACTTCGGTCACAGCCTTGACTGGATCAACAACGCGATATTCTGCACTGATGTTGATCCGCAGGGTCACGCGATCCTTGGTCAAAAGCTCCTGCCCGGTGACATCAATCGGTTGCCGTTTCAGATCAACGATCTTCACGACCACTTTTTGGCCTACCATCCAATAGCCATAAACGCCCGGTGTCAATTCACCGATCAACTGGCCGTCGATAGTCAGCAAGCCGACTTGACCCTTATCAACCTCCACAATCCGCACCTGTGACAACAGGCTTGCTTGTCCAGCCTTCATCAGTTGCTGGAGCAAGGCAGGTGCAAGGACTGGACTGTGTTCGAGCGTGATAAAGTCCGCTTTCCACGGACCGGCATCGGTCCAGAGGGTAAGCTTACTATCCGGCGCAAGGACAGAATGAATCCGTCCGTCGCATTCAATGACAGCCAACTCATTCGCACCGGTACGGTATTGCATCAGGTGGATCGCGGTTTGATCGGGCGCTTTGTCAAAAAGTGCCTTTTCATAAACCGAAACAACCGGAGCGTTGGTGAGCGCCATACGCTCCACGACCAGTTGACCACGCCAGTTCGGCAGGACATGCTCGCCTGCACCCAAAATACCTTGGATCTTGCCCTTGTAGAGCCAGATTGCCCGCTGGTTTTCATTGATGATAACGCGGGTGCGCCCCATCAGCTTGTCAATTAAATACAACATCATTACACCATTTAGTATCAACTCACGCCAATCTCCTTTCAATTTACCGAGCATCGAAATTGATGATCGGTTGCTTCCCCCGTCCAAAAGAGCTGGGGACCGGTGGCATGCCGCATAGTGGAACTGGAGAGAGAGGACTTTTCGGAGGCGCGCAGCGGAATCGGCGGGTTCGGAAACCCCTTTTTAAGTTGCGGCTCAGAGCTGCCATCTTTGCAGTTCAAACCATTTGGCGTGGTGGCAAAGGCTTTGCCGCGCCGTCGGAAGTATCCGAAGACCTTCTTTCCGGTACCGCTCTACCCGTTTCACATGTCGGTCCCCGAACCCGGTATTATAGACAGCACCCAAAGCTGTTGGTCGTTTGAAGGACCGGTTGTGGAGCAGGAATCGAACCTGCGACACCAAGATTATCAGTCTTGTGCTCTACCCGTCTGAGCAATCCAGTGGAGGATTAGACAGGAATCGAACCTGTTGCCTCCGGGCTGCAAGCCCGGCGCTCTGCCAATGAGCTACTATTCCTGCCGAACCTGACAAAGCAGCATCCGTACATGCCAATCCCAGTGGAATCGCACGCGGGCGGGCGGAAAAAACCCTACCGTTGACGTCTGCCCCATCCTTGGATCGGGGAGGCGGGCCACTAGTGGATCGGTGCAGATTGGCAATAGGGAACGTCGTGATTCACGATAAAGCGAGACTAATCGGAGGTAGATAGTTACACTTGAGACTAATATGCCGTGCCTGGGCCAATGGTGATCAGCCACATATCGGGTGGCACACCGAGTCTGAGCGGCAAAATGCTTGTACCAAGACCGGCCCCAACAATGATAGTCTTGCGGCCTTCGGTGATTTTTCCACACGCATAGCGGTCACCAAATTCAGACATGGTGGCAATGGCACCGATCAAGGGCAGCGCTATTTGGCCACAATGGGTATGACCGGCTAGAATCAGACTTTCTCTTGCTGGTAGAAGCGGCACTACGTCAGGACTGTGACTCAAATAGACGGGATAGCCCGAATATTTGCTCATGTGATCAAGTACTTTCGGGACATCGGATCGGTCGGTGAAATCATCGTCGATGCCACCGAGAACCAATGGACCGACCTGCCTTGCTGAATTGTTCAACACAGCAATGCCGACGTCTTCCAATGCTGAGCGGGTTGCGGCGGAGCTGCGCCAATGATCATGATTGCCTAGGACAGCATATATGCCCTGTTTTGCTTTAAGAGCTTTCAGAGGCGCTATCGCATCCCGGACAGAGTAGATTGCCGTGGCGGTCCGCTTGTCGCTTACAAAATCGCCGGCAAATGCGATTAAATCGGGCTTCAGGGCATTCATTTGTGCAACAATTTTCGACAACCGGCTCGGCGGCATGTCGGGTCCTGCCACATGAACATCGGACACCAGCAGAATCCTCAAGGGCGGCTCGTTTTCAAGCCAGCCCGCTGCACTGACATTCGCCGTGCGAACAATCGGATCGGCGATGGCGACCCAATACATATAGCCTGTCAACGCTAAGGCTGACAGCAATGCTAGCGGTAGGAACTTTCTAATCACGTACCGCACATAGCAAAAACCCCGCCGATCAAGGCAGGGTTTTCGTTCTAAATCACCAAATAATGGGTCGGCGTTAAAGTTTCCCCGTCAACTCCGGCACCACATTGAACAGGTCGCCAACCAAGCCGATATCGGCGACCTGAAAAATTGGGGCGTCTTCGTCTTTGTTGATGGCGACGATGATCTTGCTGTCTTTCATTCCGGCGAGATGCTGGATCGCGCCGGAGATGCCGACGGCGATATAGACTTCGGGGGCGACGATCTTGCCGGTTTGGCCGACCTGATAGTCGTTGGGGACATAGCCCGCATCGACCGCAGCGCGGCTGGCGCCGATGCCCGCGCCCAGCTTGTCGGCCAAGGGCGTGATGACTTCCTCGAACTTTTCGCTGGAACCCAGCGCGCGTCCGCCCGACACGATGATCTTGGCGCTGGTCAGTTCGGGGCGTTCCGATTTGGCGATTTCTTCGCCGACAAAAGTCGACAGGCCCGCTTCGGTAGCGCCGCCCACGGCTTCGATGGCCGCCGAACCGCCGCTGGTTTCCGCCTTGGCAAAGGCGGTGCCGCGCACGGTGATTACCTTTTTGGCGTCGGACGACTGAACGGTCGCAATCGCGTTACCGGCGTAGATCGGCCGGGTGAAGGTGTCGGCGCTTTCGACCGACAGGATATCGGAAATCTGCATCACGTCGAGCAAGGCGGCGACGCGCGGCGCGATATTCTTGCCGGTGGTGGTGGCGGGGGCCAGAAAGGCGTCATGGCTGGCCATCAATCCGGCGATCAGCGGTGCGACATTTTCGGCAAGCGCGTTGGCGAGCGATGCATTATCGGCCAAGTGGACGGTAGCGATTCCCGCGACCTTGGCCACTTCATCGGCCACAGCAGCGCAGCCCGAGCCAGCGACCAGCGCATGGACTTCGCCCAATTGCGATGCCGCGGTAACAACGGCCAGTGTGGCGTCCTTCATCGACGCGTTATCATGTTCTACCCAGATCAGCGTTTTCATGCGATCGCTCCTACAGCTTTGAGTTTTGCAATCAATGCATCGACATCGGCGACCTTTTCGCCGGCCTGACGCACTGGCGGTTCGGTGACCTTCAGCGTTTTGAGACGCGGCGCGATATCAACGCCATAATCAGCGGGGGTTTTCTCATCGAGCGGCTTTTTCTTCGCCTTCATGATGTTGGGCAGCGAGGCATAGCGAGGCTCATTGAGGCGCAGGTCGCTGGTGACCACGGCGGGCATTTTTAGCGACACGGTCTGCAGGCCGCCGTCAATCTCGCGCTTCACGCTAACGCTATCGCCTTCGATGGCAATTTCATTGGCGAACGTGCCCTGTCCCCAACCGAGCAGCGCGGCGAGCATCTGGCCGGTCTGGTTGCTGTCGTCGTCAATCGCCTGTTTGCCGACGATGACAAGGCCCGGCGCTTCTTCCGCAACGATTTTGGCGAGGATTTTGGCCACCGCCAGCGGCTCGACCTCTTCGTCGGTGACCACCAGTATGGCCCGGTCCGCGCCCATGGCGAGTGCGGTGCGCAGCGTTTCCTGGGCCTTTTGCGGGCCCACTGACACGGCGATGATTTCTTCGGCCTTGCCCGCTTCTTTCTGGCGAATCGCTTCTTCGACCGAAATTTCGTCGAACGGGTTCATCGACATTTTGACATTGGCCAGATCGACGCCGCTGCCGTCGGATTTTACCCGGGGTTTAACGTTGTAATCGATAACCCGCTTTACGGGGACAAGGATTTTCATACGGCTTTCCTTTCAATTTTCGCGGACGCCTTAACTTACGTTCACGTAAACGTCAAATACTGTGTTGCGGTGCAGCAAGTGCGGCTCAGGCCGCCAGTTTCACCTGTGCGACAATCTTGCGCGCGGCATCGCCCAGATCGTCGGCGGCAACAATCGGCAGGCCGCTGCCCGCCAAAATGTCCTTGCCCTGCTGAACATTGGTACCTTCCAGCCGCACGACCAAGGGTACCGACAGATCAACTTCGCGTGCCGCCGCGACAATGCCCTCGGCGATGATATCGCATTTCATAATGCCGCCAAAAATGTTGACCAAAATGCCTTCAACCGCCGGATCGGCAAGGATGATCTTGAACGCCGCGGTGACCTTTTCCTTGCTCGCGCCGCCACCGACATCAAGGAAATTGGCAGGAAAAGCACCGTTAAGCTTGATGATGTCCATCGTCGCCATGGCAAGGCCCGCGCCATTGACCATACAGCCGATATTGCCGTCGAGCTTGATATAGGCGAGGTCGTATTTGGATGCCTCAAACTCCGCCGGATCCTCTTCGGTCTCATCGCGCAACGCGGCGAGATCGGGGTGGCGCATTAGTGCGTTGCCGTCGAAACTCATCTTGGTGTCGAGCACCAGCAACTGGCCGTCTTTGGTCGTGACCAAGGGATTGATCTCGATCATCTCGCAATCCATCGCAATAAAGGCGTCATAGAGTTGCTTGCCCAGCTTTTGCGCCGCTTTGTTAAGATCGCCGGTCAGCTTCAGGGCAAAGGCCACTGCACGGCCATGGTGCGGCATGAAACCCTGCGCCGGATCAATAGTGATCGTGCGGATTTTTTCCGGGGTGCTGTGCGCCACCTCCTCGATATCCATGCCGCCCTCGGTCGACACGATCAACGCGATCCGGCCGGTGCTGCGGTCGACCAGCATCGAGAGGTAAAATTCCGATTCGATGTCTACTCCGTCGGTGACATACAGCCGGTTGACTTGTTTGCCCGCCGCTCCGGTCTGGATGGTGACCAAGGTGTTGCCCAGCATTTCTGCGGCATTGGCGCGGACGTCTTCGACCGATTTGGCGAGGCGCACGCCGCCCTTGGCATCGGCGGGCAACTCCTTGAACTTGCCTTTGCCCCGGCCCCCGGCGTGAATCTGCGCCTTGACCACATAGAGCGGTCCGGGCAGTTTTTCCGCCGCCGCGACCGCTTCATCGACCGTCAATGCGGCAAAACCGGTGGGAACCGCGATGCCGAAT
>JBGSLY010000421.1:0-6622 GCA_041740435.1 Parasphingorhabdus sp. | reverse complement strand
CGGCCGTCCGGCAAAGCCGCCGCCGCCCCCGCCCATGCCCGCGCCATAGCCAAAGGGCATGGCCGGATTGCCATCTGCGTCAATCTCCCCGCGATCGAAGCGCGCGCGCTTGTCTTTGTCGGACAGCAGGTCATAGGCGCGAGTCGCGTCGGAAAACCGCTCCGTTGCCTTGGGATTGTCCTTGTTGCGGTCGGGGTGCAATTCCTTGGCGAGCTTGCGATAGGCGCTCTTGATCTCCTTTTCGCTCGCGCCTTTGGCTATGCCCAATGTCTGGTATGGATCGGCCATATCTCTATTTTCTTTTCCGTTTATCGCTGTGCAGTTGGTAAATCGGTATCGCTGGCGGCTGCGTCAATACACGGGTGCAATCAATGCGGCGTGACTGCTCCCGAAACCGTACGCCCGGACAGTTTTCTGACCAGCACATAGAGCGTTAGACCCAAGGGACCGGTCATCAAAGTGAAGAATAGAAACGGCACCTGCACGATGCGCGAAAAGCCGTGCCGGTCGGCGTTGCTGGCGATCCACATGCCGACGAACAGGTCAAAGGCCAGATAATGGATCCAGCCAATTGTTGCCCCACCCTTTGCTGCAAACAATGCTTGTACGCCCGCCAAGGTGGTAAAATCGGGGCTACCGCCGCCGCTGCCGCCATCATCGGCAAATCCCCCCAGCAGTAGCACAATCAATACGGCGTAAGTTGCCGCAAGCAGGCTGACCCCGGCAAAGAAAATAATCTTTCGCGTGACAACCGTTCGCGGACCAAAGGCCAGAAGCAGCCAGAACAGCAGAACCCCGCTGTTGGTCACGGTAAATATCATTTCCCACGGCAATTGCATCGCCAATCCCCCTTTTGTCCTGCGTCCATCTAGCCTATCGCAGGGAAATGACCAACACCGATCCTTTCGACCAATTTGACCAATGGTTTGCCGAAGCGCGGGCCAGCGAGCCCAATGATGCCAATGCGATGGCGCTCGCCACCGCCGATGCCAGTGGGCAGCCCGCAGTCCGAATGGTGCTGCTAAAAGGTCATGGCCGCGATCTGGGTCCGCACGGCGGTTTTGTTTTTTATACCAACCATCAAAGCCGCAAGGCGATGGACATCGCAACCAATGCCAAGGTCGCGCTGCTGTTCCACTGGAAAAGCCTTCGCCGCCAGATCCGGATTGAGGGCAGTCTGAGCATCGTCGATGATGCGGTCGCCGATGCCTATTTCGCAACGCGCAGCCGCGATTCGCAGCTTGGCGCCTGGGCCTCCGACCAATCGCGTCCGCTTGCTGATCGCGCTACATTTGAAGCGCGTTTTGCTGCGATGGAGGCACGTTTTGCGGAGAGCGATGTCCCACGCCCGCCGCATTGGTCGGGCTATATGCTGACCCCGGACCGGATCGAATTTTGGCAGGACCGTGCCCACCGCTTACACGAACGCCATTTGCATATCCGCGATGGCAACATTTGGACCGAAGGGATGCTGTACCCATGACTCTGCTGCCCTATTATCACGTTGATGCCTTTGCGGATCGTCCGTTTACCGGCAATCAGGCGGCGGTGATGCCGCTCGGCCAATGGCTGGACGATGCGGTGCTGCAAGCGATTGGCGAGGAGAATAATTTCGCCGAGACCGCCTTTTACCTCCCTTGGACGGGCGAAGATGCGGACTATGAACTGCGCTGGTTCACCCCGACGGTGGAAATCGCGCTGTGCGGCCACGCGACCTTGGCCAGCGGGCATATCATCCTGTCGCAGCAGCCGGCGCGCGAAATGGTCCGTTTCATGACGCGCAAGGCCGGGGTGCTGGAGGTTTGGCGCGAGGGCGATGGATACCGGCTGGCGCTACCCGCCTATCCGCCAGCACCAGCGGAGATACCGGAGTGGATTGCGCATCTGGGCGGGGAACCAACCGAACGCCATTTCCATCCCGGACGCTATAATGTGCTGCTATATGATACAGCAGAGCAAGTTTTGGCACTGAAACCCGATTACAAGGCGCTGATGCCGATTGGCAACGAGCAGTTTATCTGCACTGCGCCGGGAACAGGGCATAGCAGCGGGGCCGATGTGGTCAGCCGGGTGTTTGTCCCCGGCGGCGGAGTCGATGAAGACAGCGTGACAGGCTCCGCCCATGCCGTTCTGACCCCGTTCTGGGCGGAGCGGCTGGGACGGGAGAGCTTTACGGCCTATCAGGCCAGCACGCGTGGCGGTCATGTCGGTTGCCGCCTTGATGGCGACCGGGCTTGGCTATCCGGGCAATGCGTAACGGTGGTTGAGGGCAGTTTTCGGCTCTAGATTCTTTGTTTACCGCGATTTCCGAGTCGTCAGCTGAATCCGGCTGACTGCAAATCGCTCTAAAACGACGCCCGGATGCGTTCCAGCATGTCGCGCACCGGGGGTTCGATCATCGCTGCCCGGTCCATCTGGATCGACAGGCGCTGGAGCCGCAGAAAAAATTCTTCGCTGGCCAGAATAATCGCCCGGGCATCGTCAGGGAAGGCGGAGAAATTCTGATCATCGGGCGAACCGGCATAGCCCAGGGTCCGAGCAAAATTGGTCGAATCCGCGTCGCTCAACTCGCCGGCAAGCAAAGCCTTTTGATTGAGCAGCCAAGCGATCGAATGCATCAGCCGGGTTGTGACCTTCAATGATTCACAGGAAAAGTGCAGTGATAATATTGCATCATCCCCGGTATCCTCGGCAAAACGGCCGGATTCAAAATAGCTGCGCGCCTCATCAGCCAGCAGCATCGCCTCTACATAGAGCGAATCGAGCAGCTTTGACGTCATCAGGGAATCGGGGTCGCGCATCCGACAAGACGTGCCGCAAGCGGGCAGAAATGGGAAGCGGATTAACCCCGTTTGTGCAAGGCACGGCAAAACCGTTCCAGCACGGCACGGAGAGAACCCACAATTTTAAGCTAAGCAATAATGTCAGGAATCAGTTCGTTTTCAAACCGGACGATCATATCGCGCAGCAGCAATTTACGTTTTTTCAGCCGCGCAAGCTGCAACTGGTCAACGATATCGGTCTGTCCCAGCGCCTCTATCGCCCGGTCCAGATCGCGATGCTCCTGTCGCAGCGTTTCCAGCCGCCGGCGCAACTCTTCGTCGCTGATATGCATCGGGTCCGCTTTATCCCCCTTGAATGGCCGAAACAAAAATGTCATCTTCATTATAAATCGAACACAGCGGTTTACCAAGCCGCTTTACCGTCGGGAGCAAGCAACAACAGTCTTTTACCCCACAGCCCCTTTTTCACCGATCCCCGTTTTTGACAACCAAGGAGAAAAAAATGGACAATAATCATGTTACCGCTCTACGTGCCAAGCACGCCAGTCTGGATAACAGGATCAGCGAGGAGGACCAGCGCCCCAATCCTGATACGATTTTGCTCCATAGTCTCAAAAAGGAAAAGCTGAAGATCAAGGAAATGCTGCAACGGGAACTGATTGCGGGATAATGTAACCGCCCATCGTGGCTTGCGCGGGTTCAACCTGCTGATACAAGCGCCCGATGAAGGCGATTATTTGCGGCGGCGGCATTGGCGGATTGACCGCCGCGCTATGCCTTAACCATTTTGGTATCGCGCCATTGGTATTGGAGCGCACCGCTGTTTTAACCGAGGCAGGGGCGGGTATCCAGATCAGCCCCAATGCGATGCGGGTATTTGCCGCCATTGGCCTGGATCAGGCGGTTGCTGCGGCAGGGTTCCGGCCCGCCGCGATTCAGGTTCGGCGCGGCAGTGATGGCGCGGTGCTGTCCACTCGGCATTTGCCATCGTCATCGGACAGGCCGGACTTCGTCAATTGCCATCGCAGCGATCTTTTAGCGGTGTTGGCGGACGCGCTAGAACAGCGCCGCCCCGGCGCTATCCAAACCGGTCGACAGGTAGTCACATGCGACCAAAACGCAGACAGCGCGGCGGTCACTTTGTCCGACGGAAGCCAGGTCGAAGGTGACATCGTCATCGGTGCAGATGGCATCCGCTCGATCATCCGCGAGCAGTTGTTTGGACCGGAAAATCCGATTTTCACCGGCAATGTGGCTTGGCGCGCAACCGTTCCCGTGGCTGAACTGGGCCGCGATAGGCCTCTACCGGTCACCAGCCTTTGGCTGGGCGAAGGGCGGCATGCGGTCACCTATTTGCTGCGCGGCGGGACATTGGCTAATTTCGTCGGGGTGGTCGAATGCGAAACTTGGCAGTCGGAAAGCTGGACCGAGCGCGGTGATCCCGACGATTTGCGCCGCGATTTTGCCGACTGGCACTCGACAATCGCTGCGCTGACCAAAGCATTACAGGTACCCTATCGTTGGGCGCTGTTTGATCGAAATCCGATGCCGCAATGGAGCATCGGGCGGATCGGCCTGATCGGCGATGCCTGTCACCCCATGCTGCCCTTCTTAGCACAAGGCGGAGCACAGGCGATCGAAGATAGTTATGTACTGGCCCGGCTTTTGTCGGAGAACATGGCACCGGAAAAAGCATTTGCGGAATTTTTTGCGGTCCGACATCCCCGCACCGACCGAATCCAGACCGAGGCACGGGCCAATATGCGGCGTTTCCATCGGCCGCAAGCCATCGCCGCCGCCGCGCCGCTTATCCCGAATCCGATCCGCAAAAGGATCGCCGAACCGATATGGGGCTCGACTCTGGACTGGCTGTATGGTCACGATGTAACCGTATAGCGCGTGAGCCGACACCTCAGGACAATGATGCTCGGGCCGCCCGCCCAGCTATTTTATCCGTTTAGGTCCTGACCTTAAACCGCATCGCCAAGATGATGCTCCCCCCGCTGCGCCGCGAGTTCCATTTGGTGTTGCCGTGCGCGGTATCGGGCTCGCTGCTCCTCATCGCGACTGTCGTGGCAATGCGGGCAGGCGATGCCGGGTTCATAGAGCGGCGATGCACGGTCGTCAGCGTTCAGCGGCATGCGGCAGGCATGGCATTGGTCATAATCGCCGGGGACCAAGCCATGACCGACCGCGACCCGTTGATCGAACAAAAAGCAATCCCCCTGCCACTGGCTCTGCTCCGCCGCGACGGTCTCAAGGTAACGCAAAATGCCGCCCTTCAGGTGATAAACTTGGTCAAACCCCTTGGCCCGGACATAAGCAGTCGCCTTTTCACAGCGGATGCCGCCGGTGCAGAACATCGCGATTTTCGGCGGCTTGCCGGTTTGGCCTAGCTTCTCGGCGGCGAAAGCATCGAACCAGGCGGGGAATTCGCGAAAGCTCTTGGTCGCCGGATCGACCGCGCCGGTAAAGCTGCCAATCGCGACCTCGTAATCGTTGCGGGTGTCGATCACCACGGTATCGGGATCGGCGATCAGCGCGTTCCAGTCGGCGGGCTCGACATAGCGGCCCTTTTCATGCGCGCCGTCGATACCCTCGACACCCATGGTGACGATTTCCTTCTTGATCCGTACCTTCATCCGCAAAAACGGCATGGCGGCGGCGCGGGAAAATTTGACGTCGATCTGCGCAAACTCGGCCTGCCCTCGCAAATGGGTGACCAGCGCGTCAATGTCCACATCACTGCCCGCAACGGTCCCGTTGATCCCTTCACTGGCGAGCAGGATGGTGCCGCGCAAATTGGCCTCGCGGCAAAAGGCCTGCAACGCCTCCTGCCGCTGCGGCACATTGTCGAGCGCGACAAAATGGTACAAGGCGGCGACCTTGATGGGAAGATTGGGCAAGGGCATCGGCGCGCTATAAAACGCGGACGGAAAAAGGTACATGCCCATTTCGATTCCCTATAGCGTCTTGTCCAAGTTCCGTTTTTGTTCTATCGAATCCTCCCCGAGACAAGCTCGGGGAGGATCTGGTTAGGTAGACATCCATGGTTCCACTGTCTTTTGCCGATCAGGATTTCCGCATCATTGACCGCGCCGCTCTGTTTTGGCCGGAGCAGCGGGCGTTGTTGGTTGCCGATCTGCATCTGGAAAAGGCGAGCGCCTATGCGGCGCAAGGGCAGATGTTGCCACCTTATGACAGCCATGACACGCTGCAACGGCTGGCGTCCGTGATTCGGCAATGCGGGGCCGCACGGCTGTTCTGTCTGGGCGACAATTTTCACGATAGCGGCGGGGAAATGCGGCTGGAAGCGGCGGCGGCCCGTTTGCTCGGCGATCTGGCGCGGCGGGTGGAGCTTGTCTGGATCACCGGCAATCACGACCCCGATGTCACCGCATTATGGGGCGGGAGAAGCGCGCATGAGGTTCAACTCGGCGGCATCATGCTACGGCACCAAGCGGTCGAGGATGGCGGGCTTCCCGATGTTTCCGGGCATTTCCATCCCAAAGTCCACATCTGCCAGAGCGGTCGGACAATCCGCCGCGCCTGTTTTGTCCGGGGTCAGCGCCACCTGATCCTGCCCGCTTTCGGCAGTCTGACCGGTGGGATGCGCGCCGATGATCCGGTGGTGCTGGCGGCGGCGGGGGCTGGAGCAACCGCAATTGTCGCGGTGGCGGACCGCACGCTGCACTTTCCGTTGGCGACGCACACGGTGGAGAATGCCGGACAACTCGCGCTGGCTTTTTGAGCCTTCATTCGGTTAAGGCCATTGGTGTGAAATCGAATCAAGCCCCTCCCCTGAAGGGGAGGGGGGACAAGCAAACCGTTCAAATTTT
>JBGSLY010000420.1:0-3043 GCA_041740435.1 Parasphingorhabdus sp. | reverse complement strand
CCATTGGGTCACCATATCGCGCGCCAGTTTGGTTGCATATTGAATGTCGCTGCTGGCGCCAGACGATACCTTGTCATGACCAAAAATGACTTCTTCCGCCACGCGGCCACCCATTGAAACCGCTAGGTTGGCGTGCATTTTATCGCGGTGATAGCTGTAATTGTCCCGCTCTGGCAGGCGCATGACCATACCCAATGCGCGTCCACGCGGGATGATCGTCGCTTTGTGGATCGGGTCGCTGGCCGGTTCGTGGATCGCGACAATGGCATGGCCAGCTTCATGATAGGCGGTCATTTTCTTTTCGTCATCGGTCATGACCATAGAGCGCCGTTCGGTGCCCATCATCACCTTGTCTTTCGCCGCTTCAAACTCGTCCATCGCCACCAGCCGCTTGTTGCGCCGGGCCGCCATTAATGCGGCTTCGTTGACCAGATTAGCGAGATCGGCCCCGGAGAATCCGGGTGTTCCCCGGGCAATGGTGCGCACGTCGACATCGGGGGCCAAGGGCACCTTTTTCATGTGTACCTGCAGGATCTTTTCGCGTCCTTCGATATCGGGACGCGGAACCACAACTTGCCGGTCAAAACGGCCTGGCCGAAGCAGCGCAGGGTCGAGTACATCGGGGCGGTTGGTAGCGGCTATGATGATGATGCCTTCATTGGCCTCAAACCCGTCCATTTCGACGAGAAGCTGATTTAGCGTCTGTTCGCGCTCGTCATTGCCATTGCCGAGACCTGCACCGCGATGGCGACCGACGGCGTCGATTTCGTCGATAAAGACGATGCACGGTGCGTTCTTTTTGGCCTGTTCAAACATGTCACGGACGCGGCTCGCACCAACACCGACAAACATTTCGACAAAGTCGGAACCGGAGATGGTGAAGAACGGTACACCCGCCTCTCCCGCAATGGCGCGGGCGAGAAGCGTTTTACCGGTACCGGGAGATCCGACCAGCAAGGCGCCTTTGGGAATTTGACCTCCAAGACGAGCGAAGCGACTAGGTTCCTTCAGAAATTCAACGATCTCTTCTAGTTCTTCGCGCGCTTCGTCGATCCCGGCGACATCGGCAAATGTCACCTTCCCTTGCTTTTCGGTGAGCAGCTTGGCTTTGGACTTGCCAAAACCCATCGCGCCCGAACCGCCACCCTTCTGCATTTGGCGAAGGACGAAAAAGGCTATGCCGATAATCAGCAGGAATGGAAGCGACTGGACCAAAATATACTGCCACAGGCTCGGCTGCTCTTCCTGTTTGCCGGTAAACTCAACATCATTGGATTCCAGCAAGTTGATCAGATTGGGGTCGCTGCCGATGGGAAGAGTCACAAAAGCGTCGCCGTTGCTGTAAACGCCGGTGATCTTGTCTGGCGCAATCGCAACCGATTTGACACTGCCTTCCGCCACTTTGCCGCGGAAAGAGGAATAGCTGATCGTTTTGGCGTCCCCGGAGGCTGCGGCACCGCCGAACAATGAAATGGTGACCAAAAGAGCCAGGATGATGCCGGCCCAGATCATCATGCTCTTCATCCAGGGGTTTTCTTTTGGGTCACGCTCATCGTTCATGCTGGTCAGTCCTATAAATCGCCTGCTCGGGCAAAGGGTCTCTAGTACACCTCAGGCTGTGTCTCTGTACCAAGATAAGGCTTTGCCGCCGATTAACAAGTTTTTGCTTAACGTTAGCCGTCAGTTTTTTTCGCGCGTCGCGGCGGAGCGGGTGAAAAATGCCAAATGTCGCCGCCGATACAGCGAATATCGCCAATCATCGCCGTTTTTCCATCGTGCAGGCTTAGCATCAAACGGTCCATGGCCGGTCCGGAAACCTGCAGTTTGGGAGATAGCCTGTGCAGGCAATATTCGGTCAAACGGCGCATATAGAGCGGATGCAAATCGTCTGGCGAAAAACGGCAGCCGTCCTCTGTTCCTTGGATTCGTTTCTCGGCCAATCGCTCGGCGGTCCACTCCAGCGCTTCCTCGGCTTGCTGCATGATGGTCGCGGTGCGATTGCTGCGCCGGACATCGAAATCTTTCAAGCCATTTAACATTTGCCTGACCTTGACCCGATCAAAATCCCGATCAGCATTACTGGGGTCGTCAACGAAGGGCAGGGCGTTTTGCTCCGCCCAATGGCGCAGTTCTTTTGCCGTAAAGGATAGCAAAGGGCGAATGACTCGTCCCCGGATGGAACGGATACCGGATAGTCCGGATAGTCCGCTGCCGCGCAGCACCCGCATAACCAGTGTTTCCAACTGGTCATCGGCGTGGTGAGCAGTCGCCAGCCAACGAATATTTCGCCGATCCATCCACTCCTTCAGCAAGGCATATCGGACTGCGCGCGCCGCCTGCTGGACAGAACCAGAGATAGGGCTTTCGGGGCGCAAAGTCTCATGTCCGATACCATATGATGCACACCATTGGCTCACCATCGCTGCTTCTGTCGCAGAGGCCGAGCGCAATTGGTGATCGACGGTTGCCGCGAGTATCCGGCCGGGGAAACAACCATGCGCCAAGGCGAGTAGCGCCATGCTGTCCGGCCCACCCGATACAGCAATGCCCAAGATATCTTGTCCTTCGGCGAAGCCCGGGTCCAATTCCGCCATGTTGCGGCGAAGGCGCGGGATCAGATCGGCATCATCCAATGACCGCGCCTCAATGGGCTATTTGCACTTGGCAGCGGCGCGCGCCGATTGCAGCCGACTGGCCAAGCGACCGGTTGCCGGTTCCGGATAAACATCGACCAACTCGTCAAAGGCTTTGCACGCTTCGTCCAACTTCTTGAGGTCAGTCAACGCGACCCCGAGGAAATAGAGGCTGTCCGGCGCGCGCTCTCCGCGCGGGCGTTTCTGGTAATTTTCATAAAGGGCGACAGAGGCCAAGGCGGGCTTGCCATCGTCGAGATAGGCCCGGCCCAAAAGGTTTTGAGCGTGGCTGGCGCGGGCATGATTGGGATATTTCGCTACGGTTTCTTTCAATTGGGTCGCGGCTTCGGGATAGAATTTTGCCTCCCACAACCGATAGCCGTAAATATAGCTGTCTTCGCCCTTGTCGC
>JBGSLY010000419.1:0-6658 GCA_041740435.1 Parasphingorhabdus sp. | reverse complement strand
CCGCCGCCCGATCCGCCGCCGGGGCCGTCCAGCATGACCAGATTGGCGTCATAGCCTTGCAAAACGACTTCGGTGGAATAGCGGTCGTTGCCGTCCTTATCCTGCCATTTGCGGGTTTGCAGCTTGCCCTCAAGGTACACCTTGCTGCCTTTGCGCAGGAACCGTTCGGCGACCCCGGCCAGTCCTTCGGAAAAGATCGACACTGTGTGCCATTCGGTCTTTTCGCGCTTTTCGCCGGTCTGTTTGTCTTTCCAGCTTTCCGACGTGGCGATGCGCAAGTTGCACACCTTGCCGCCATTGTTGAAGGTTCGCACTTCCGGGTCTGCGCCCAGATTGCCGACCAAAATCACCTTGTTTACGCTAGCCATCGCGACCGCTCTCCCAATACTCGAACCGAATCCAAGCGCCCCTTATAGCCCCAGAGCGGTTGCGGTCCAGAAGGTAATCCCGGCAAACAGATAGGCGAGGGCAAAAAGATAGATGAGCATGAATATCGGCCATTTCCACCCGTTGGTTTCGCGCCGGGTGACGGCGATGGTCGACAGGCATTGCGGCGCAAAAACAAACCACGCCAAAAAGGCCAGCGCGGTGGGCAGCGACCAGCGGCTTTGCAGGCGTTCGCGCAAGGACAGGCTGTTTTCCGCGTCCTCGCTAGAAATAGCATAGGTGGTGGCCAAAGCCGAGACCGCGACTTCACGCGCCGCCATGGCTGGGATCAACGCCAGTGCAATTTCCTGATTAAAGCCGATGGGCCGCAGCACAGGTTCGATAACCGCCGCGATCCGACCCGCCGCGCTATAGTCTAGCGCACTCTCATCGCTTTCCGCCGGTGGTTTCGGGAAACTGAGCAACAGCCACAGGATGATGGTCGCGGCAAAGATGATGGTGCCCGCGCGGCGCAGGAAAACCCAGCCGCGCTGAAACAATCCTATGCCGATATCGCGTAAGCGGGGCATTTGATATTTGGGCATTTCCATCAGGAAACCGCTGTTGGGGCCCTTGGTCACGCTGCTGCGCAAGACCAGCGCCACCACCATCGCTCCAACGATGCCCAGCAGATAGAGCGCGAGCAGGACCAGCCCCTGCAATCCGATTCCCGGCCCCACACTGCGCGCCGGAATGAAGGCACCGATAATCACCGAATAGACCGGCAGCCGCGCCGAACAGGTCATCAGCGGCGCGATCAGGATCGTCGTCAGCCGGTCGCGCGGATCGGAAATGCTGCGCGTTGCCATGATGCCGGGAATGGCGCAGGCAAATGAGGACAAGAGGGGAATGAAGCTGCGACCCGACAGGCCGACCGACGCCATCAGCCGGTCCATGATAAACGCCGCCCGGGTCATATAGCCGCTCGCCTCCAGCACCAGAATGAAAGCGAACAGGATCAGGATCTGCGGCAGGAACACCACTACTGATCCAACCCCGGCAATCACCCCGTCGGTCAGAAAGGACCGAACTAGCCCCGGCTCCATGCCATCCACAATCACGGCTGTCAGCCATTCACTGGCCCCTTCAATCGCGGCAATAAACGGCTCGGACCAACTGAACACCGATTGGAACATGACGAACATGACCGACAACAGGATTAGCGGCCCGAACAAGCCGTGCAGGAAAATCCGGTCCAGCCGTGCGGTCCATAAATGGCTTTGCGTTTCGGACAGGATGGCCGCACGGGCCATTGTCCGCGCTTGTCCGCTCAACGCCTCGGTATCCAAGGTCGCAGGCATTGCTGACCCAGCCGGGTTCGCGGATTGGGTCAGTGCGTCCTCGATGGCGGTCCGAAGCTTCGCCAGCCCTTTTCGTCTGACGGCGACAGTTGGCACCACCGGCATACCCAAATCGGCACTCAAGCGCGCTGGATCGAGCGTCAGGCCGTCACGCTCCGCCATGTCGATCATGTTGAGCGCCGCGATCACCGGTCGGCCCAGAGCCTTGACCTGCAAGGCAAAGCGCAAATGGTTTTCCAGATTGCCCGCATCAAGCACCAGCACGATCAGGTCCGGTGCGCGCTCCCCCTGCTGCTCGCCCAACAGGACGTTGTGGGTCACGGCCTCGTCGGGGCTGCTGGGATCAAGGCTATAGCTGCCGGGCAGGTCGACGATTTCAACCGGACGGCCATCGGACAGGGTGATCCTGCCTGCCTTGCGCTCCACGGTGACGCCCGGATAGTTAGCAATCTTTTGCCGTGCGCCGGTCAGGGCGTTGAACAGCGCGCTTTTACCCGCATTGGGATTGCCCGCCAGAGCGACCAGAGGAATGGCATGTTTCATGATTGACCGGGCCCTCGCAGCACTACAATAAAGCGCCGAGTTGGCCGTTCGCCTCGAGCGCAGTCGAGAGGCCTTTCAACCGTGCGTTGGGAAACTGTGTCTCGACTTCGCTCGACACGAACAGCGGATGGTTCGATCATCAACATGCAACCCTAATCGGGCATCACCACAGAGATAGCCCGGGCATGAACGCGGCGCAGCGCCACGGTCATCCTGCCAATTTTGACCGCAATCGGATCGCGAAACAGCAGCATGCCCCGGTGCAGCGGCTCGACTTCGACCCCCGAATCAATACCCAGCCCGCGCAAACGCAGCGCCTCATCGGGTGACAGGTCGTCCCATTTGACGGTGGTCACAATTGCCTTTTGACCAATTTTGAGCAAATCAAGGTTCATCGAAGGGTATCGCAAAGGTTACTTGCGACTGATTATCATTATCTGCAAGCCTTGGCGAGTCCTAAATCCCACTGCCGAACTCCGGTAATATTACCGTCCGGGATAGCGCAGCCGTCCGGCCAGACGGGCGAAGGAAAAGCCATCTGTTTGGCGATTAACAAATTTCGCTTTGGCCTTTTCGAACTGCATCACATTGTCAATCCGTCGTTCCAGAAACGCCATCGTTTCGCTCAAATCGTCGCTTTGGTCGTCGAGAAACACTCCAAGAACCGATGCGTACAGAGCGGTCAGGATCGCGCGCTTGGTATAATGGTTGTAATCGGTCGCGGTATCGCCCGCCATCCGCCACATCAAATCGGCGGTATGCCAGCCGAGCCGCGCTGCACGCGGCACATTGTGCGGCATCGCCAGTATCGCCTGCGCTCGGCGAAGCCCTTCGCGATCGGGTTGCAGAATTGTCAGCCGCTCCACCACCAAGGCCCGAATTCTCTCCCGAATCTTCATGGCTGTCAGGACTTCCGGCGGCAATGCCAGTTCCATGGCCGCATCGATGCTGCGGAACCAGGCGGTTATCATGTCCACCGGGCCATCGCGAAAGGCCAGAAGCGCCAGCGATTGATCAACATCAAGAGTATCTGCGGCGGCAAGAACGGCGGATTCGCTCCAACCATCAAAAGCGGCCTGCGCTGCCAGATGGGGTGCGAGGAAAATGCGGACCTCTTCAACGGTCGGGTCTTCGGGCAGGGCAGATGGCATCATGTTCATATCGCATATGTAGGCAATTGCTTCGTCAGCCCCAAGATAAATTTGCCGCACATCAATGCAAAACCGGTTGCGCGATGAAACCGGTCCAACTAGCACCGTTTCATCAAGCGATTAAATTTCATCACAAGGATGTCCCTATGACCGACCTGTTTGACCCGATTTCTTTGGGCGCAATCGCCGCGCCGAACCGGATATTGATGGCCCCGCTGACTCGCTGCCGTTCGGATATGCAATTCGTACCGGTCCCGATGATGGGCACCTATTATGCGCAGCGGGCCAGTGCGGGATTGATTATTTCCGAAGCGACCGGGATCAGTCAGGAAGGCTTGGGAACCCCATTTGCCCCCGGCATCTGGACCGATGCGCAGACCGAGGCTTGGAAGCCGATTGTCGAAGCGGCGCACGAAGCGGGCGGGCGGATTATTTGTCAATTGTGGCACATGGGCCGCCTGGTGCACTCCGATTTCCTAAATGGTGAAGCGCCTGTTTCGGCGAGCGCAACCAAGGCTCCCGGTGAAATCCGCACCTATCAGGGGAAGAAGGATTACGACACCGCCCGCCCGCTGCGCGTCGATGAAATGCCCCGGCTGATCGACGATTATGCGCTGGCGGCAGAGAATGCCAAAAAGGCGGGGTTCGACGGGGTGCAACTCCATGCCGCCAATGGCTATCTGATCGACCAGTTTATCCGCTCGGGCACCAATTTGCGTGATGACGATTACGGCGGTTCGGCGGAAAACCGCACCCGCTTGCTCGGTGAAGTGACCCGGCGGCTGGTCGGTATCTGGGGCAATGACCGGGTGTCGGTCCGCTTGTCCCCAAATGGCGACAGTCAGGGCGCGGATGATGCGACTCCGGTGGAAACCTTCACCACTGCGGCCAAGCTGCTCAATGACATCGGTATCGCCTTTCTGGAACTGCGCGAGCCGCCTCCGCACGGCACCTTTGGTAACACCGATGTGCCCGCCGTCAGCCCGCATATCCGCAAAGTGTTCGACGCGCCGCTGGTGCTCAACAGCGATTATACCTTTGAGACCGCGACCGAGGCGCTGACCGAAGGGAAATGCGACGCGATCAGCTTTGGCCGCCCGTTTATCTGCAACCCCGACCTGCCGGAGCGGTTCCGCACCGGCGCAGAACTAAACGGCATCGCACCGGGCAAATCCCCATGGGATTTCGCGCTTGGCTGGTACATCCAGAGCCCCGATGGCTATATCGATTATCCGGCGCTGGAGCAGCAAGCGGCGGAGTGAAGAATTACGGGCTCCTGCGCTGACGGGAGCCTATTTCTGCCTTGCGACCATTTTGCTCCGGGCGCAGACCCGGAGCCTAGAGCCATAGAGAGCCCGCTTGGTCTCTCTAGGCTTCGAGTCAAGCCCGGAGCAATTGCCTGCTTCACATCCGTCCTTTCGGATCGGAAACAAGGCTCACCGTCCGCCCCAGCCTCTTCGCCAGCGCATCAATCCAGTCGCCGGAATTACGGGGAACTATTGTGACAGCGGAATTAGGGCAACAGGTGCGATATCCCCGAAATAAGTTTTCATAATTATCGAATAGCATTGTTCGCGCTTCCAGTCAATTACGGGGATAACACACCTGTCACCATAATACAAGCGCCCCAGCGGGATGGCATTGAAGCTGCTCACCATCGTCCAGGAACACGGTCTGCAAGTGCTGGCCTGAAGGGCATCGATGCTGCGCATCGTGCCGGTATTTCAGATACACACCGTACGCACATGTGCATGACGGGATTCTGCCATTTTTGGGGTGAAAATTGCGGTGCGCGGTAATTGTGGCGCCGTAATTTCAGCGTTCCACATGATGTGACACAGCGGCACAACCGCCGTGAGCAAAGGTTTTCTGAAGAAGGCGATTATCAGTATAATTCGGGGATATCGCACCTGTCACCGTAATGCAAATTATTCTTAGTTCTTTTTCAATTTCTTTGACTGATTCAACATTCGCCCGCTTTGCTTTATTTGCATATATTTTCAAAATATCGCAATCACGACGCTGCTTTAAAATTAATTTAAAATAGTCATATGTAATGCCCTTAAATTCTCTATCAGCAGCGATTTTTTGCCATATTTCTGTAATTTCCTCCCTGTCATTGCCTTGGTAGGAAAAATAATAATATCGTACTATAATTTTTAACGCGTCATCATCACCATTTTTTGCAAGTTCTTTTATTATTTCTATTTTATCTCTAGGGATAAAATAAACAGACCCAGAACTATCACTGCCTTCTTCTTCGGTTCCGATAACATCGGCAAGCCGTTCACCACCATGTGCGGGATCACTGTCGCTGCATGCTTCTAAGCTCAAATACCCTGCTAATGACATAGCCAAAATATAAAACTTAGCGTTCATCATTTGATCCTGGCAGTTACACAATCTTGTTAGGCATAGGCACTACGATAACAGGCACGTTATCCCCACAATTGCCTCCACCCAGTCTAACCATCTGATATATATAACCTTTCTTAGCTATTTATCTCAGCCTCTTGAATTGACAACCGGCTCAATCGTCTTGTGGCCCCAAGCTGGGATCAATGTCGCGCGGGTAGACCAATACCGTCAATGCCCCGCATTTGTCGGTAAGGTCGGTCCATGTGTCGATATCGAGTTCCAGACGCGCCCAAGCGGCGGTCGGGAATTTGTCTTCGACGGTTTTGCGTAAGGGGGAGCTGCCGTCGTCGGGTACCAGATCGAGGATCAGGTCTTCCAATCCCGGATTGTGTCCGACCATCAGGATATGCCCCGGATCATGCTCCGCCCCGCGCAGCACCTCCATCAAGGTGACCGAAGAGGCAAGGTAGATGCGCCGGTCCCAGACAGCATCGGTTTCAAAGCCGGTAGCCGCCTCGATATTCTCTATTGTCTCCACCACCCGAACGGCGGGGGAGGCGAGGACGAGGTCGCAGTGAAAATTCTGCTCCAGCATATGCACCCCCATCGCCCGCGCGCCGCGAATCCCGCGTTCATTGAGCGGGCGGTCAAAATCGCGCACCGCCGGGTCGGCCCAATCGGATTTCGCGTGCCGCAGCAGGGACAGGATTTTCATGGCGCTTTGCCGGAGGTGAGAGCTGTCATGCCCTCTTCATGCCGGATAATTGTTTCGGGGGAAAGACTGTTTGCAACCGCCGCGACCGCTTCGTCGAGCGTCACCCGGCGGATCGGTGTTCCGGCGGGAAAGGCCGAGTGAAACCGGCTGGGGAAGGCGGGGGA
>JBGSLY010000418.1:0-2555 GCA_041740435.1 Parasphingorhabdus sp. | reverse complement strand
TTCTGCATCTTGCGCGACAAATCTGTCGCGGAATCCGGCATCGACTTCATAGCTGGTCTGAGCAATGCACGGTCCGACCGCAGCGCTGATATTGCACCGGTCCGCGCCGAGTTTTTCCATGGCCGCCACCGTGTTTTCGATGATGCCCCCAACTGCCCCTTTCCAGCCAGCATGGGCCGCGCCGACCACCCGAGCCAGCGGATCAAACAACAAAACCGGCACACAATCGGCAGTCAGGATACCCAGCAGCAATCCCGGCGTGCTCGATACCATCGCATCGGCATGGGGGCGCTCATCAAGAGCTATAGGTTCGGTCACGGTTACCACATCGGCGCTGTGCACCTGATGCACCGTTACTAGGTCCGCGCCGGGCAGGACAGCTTCACTTGCCCGCCGCCGGTTTTCCAAAATGGCCGCACGATCATCATCCGAGCCAAGCCCGACATTGAGACCTGCATATAGCCCTTGGGAAACACCGCCGCTGCGTCCCAAAAAACCATGCGCTGCCCCGGCCAGTAGCGGCGAAACGCTTCGGTCGATGGTCTCCTGCACCGTCATGACAAGCTTTTGCTTACCTGTTCCCCAACATCGCGCGACAGATTTGGCTGTGCGGCAATCGATTCGAGTGCGGCGCGCATCAAACCCGACCGCACCGGTTCAAATCGCCGCCAACGGCCCAAGGGAGGCACCATCCGCGCTGCTGTTTGCGGGTTGGTCTTGTCGAGCGATACGATCATGTCGGCCAGAAACCGGTATCCCGCCCCTGAAGCATCATGAAACCGCGCCTGATTGCCCGCAAACGTACCATAAAGCGCGCGCACGCGGTTGGGGTTCGACATGGTAAAATCGGAATGCTGGGCCAGTGCCGCAACCGCCTCCACCGTATCGGCGCGCAGCGACATTGCTTGGATGGCAAACCATTTGTCGATCACCAGCGGATCATGTCGAAACCGGGTAAAAAAGGCCGCCAGCGCCGCATCGCGCCGCGCGTCCATACTGTGCGCCAGCTGGCTGAGCGCGCCCTGCATCGCGGTCATATTGTGCGCGCCCGTAAACTGCGCATAGGCCAAGTCTAATCCGGCCTCCGCTTCGCCCGCCGCCAGATAGAGCAGCAGGATGTTGCGCAATTTGCGTTTCGCCCGTGCATCGGCGGTCAGCGAAAACTCGGCCTCTGGCGCGGCATCCTGATAGCATTGCATCAGTTCGGTCGAGAGCGCATCGCGCAATTCCGCTTTCAACCCTTCGCGCACGACATGGATCGCATCGGGGTCGACCACCGGCATTTGATCGCCGATATAGGTTTCGCTGGGCAACAGAACCATCTCCGCCCGCAGCGCATGGTCGATTTGCGGATCGAGCAGCACCGCGCGAATAGCCGCCGCCAAAGCGCCCGCATCGCCCGCGCCTCCGGCAATCCGCTCCAACAATACCGCCGCCATCAGTTGCTGCATCGCGTCAAAGCGATTGAACGCATCGTCATCATGCCGTGCCAGAAACGCCAGCGCATCCTGATCCAGTCCGCTTTCCACAATCACCGGCGCGGAAAAGCCGCGATTGATCGAGATGATCGGCGGATGCGCCACATTTTCAAAAACAAAGCTCTGCTGTGGCTGTTCGAGCATCAGCAATTGCTCGCCGCTATGCGCGCCGCTCTCGCTATCGAACAGCGCGGTGCGCAGCGGGATGACGAGCGACGAAGGCTCCGCCGCTCCACCATTCAGGGTAATGGTCTGCGCAAGATCAATCCGGGCGGTCGCGGTCTGCGCATCATGATGCAGTGCCACCGACACGCGCGGTGTCCCCGGCGCCGAATACCAGCCGCGAAAGCGGGATAGGTCGGCATCGCCCCCATCTTCCATCGCGCAGACAAAATCTTCGCACGTCGCCGCCTGTCCGTCGTGGCGGTCGAAATAGAGATCGGTTCCTTTGCGAAAACTCTCGGCCCCCAAAATTGTCGCCATCATCCGGATGATTTCCGCGCCTTTGTTATAGACGGTCGCGGTATAGAAATTGGAGATTTCGATAAAGCTGTCGGGCCGGATCGGGTGTGCCAAAGGCCCGGCATCCTCAGGAAACTGGGCGGCGCGCAGCAGGCGAACATCTTCGATCCGCTTCAAATCCACCGACCCCATATCGGCGGAAAAACATTGGTCGCGGTATACGGTAAAGCCTTCCTTCAAACTCAGCTGAAACCAGTCGCGGCACGTGACCCGGTTGCCAGACCAGTTATGGAAATATTCGTGCGCGACCACCCCTTCGATGCCGTCATAATCCATATCGGTTGCGGTTTCGGGGTCGGCCAAGATATAGCGCGAATTGAAGATGTTGAGACCCTTGTTCTCCATCGCCCCCATGTTGAAATCGCTGACCGCCACAATGTTGAACAGGCCCAGGTCATATTCCCGGCCATAGACCCGTTCGTCCCAATCCATGCTGGCTTTCAGCGCCTGCATCGCGTGACCCGTGCGCGGCAAATCACCATCGCGGACCCAGATGTTGAGTTCAACCGGTTTGCCCGACCGGGAGGTGAAGACATCGCAGTTGGCCACCAGATC
>JBGSLY010000417.1:0-1817 GCA_041740435.1 Parasphingorhabdus sp. | reverse complement strand
GGAGGAAGTGCGCGCCTTGGGCCGC
Organism: Parasphingorhabdus sp.; assembly: GCA_041740435.1. Taxonomy (GTDB): domain Bacteria; phylum Pseudomonadota; class Alphaproteobacteria; order Sphingomonadales; family Sphingomonadaceae; genus Parasphingorhabdus. The sequence continues at coordinate 1,792 of JBGSLY010000417.1, read as the reverse complement.
CGGGCGCTGGCGCTGTCGGCGCATGTCGGGCGCTGGGAGGATTGCGATGCGCTGGTCACGCGCGCCTATGCCGAATTCGGGCGGGTCGATGTGCTGGTCAACAACGCGGGCATGTCGCCTGCTTGCCCCAGCCATGAGATGACCGAAAAACTGTTCGATGCGGTGCTCAACCTCAATTTCAAAGGACCATTTCGCCTCGCCAGCCAGATCGGCCACCGGATGAGTTTGGGAGACGGCGGGGCGATTATCAACATCAGCTCGATCGCCTCACTGATCGCCTCACCCGAAGTGGTGCCCTATGGCGCGGCCAAGGCGGCGCTAAATGCCATGTCGGTCAGCCTGGCGCGCGAATATGCGCCCAAGGTCCGGGTTAACACGATTTCCGCCGGACCTTTCTTGACCGATATCGCTGAAGCGTGGGACGCGGAAAAGCGCGAAGTACAGCCGGTGGCGCTGGGCCGTCCGGGATTGCCGGAAGAGATCGTTACTGCCGCGCTGATGCTCGCCTCGCCCTCGTCGAGTTATACGACGGGCGCGCTGCTGCAAGTCGATGGCGGGCCACGATAAGCGTCCTCAAAATCAAAAATGAGCAGAAGAATCGCGTGACAAGAATCGAACCATGCCGCTATGCCGTGGCCACGGAATAGGACATTTGAACTGACAGGCCAATGGCAGACGAAGTTTGATCAGGGGGCAAAACGGGATTTGACCTGATGCATGCGGGGGAGAGTATCCGCAGCGTAGTGGTGTATTGAAACAGATAACAAAGGAGAGAGACGATGCTTAACCATGTGATGATCGGCTGTAACGACATCGAAAAATCGAAGGACTTTTATACCGCGGTGCTCGGCGTTTTGGGATGCCCGCCGCCGATGCGCAGCGATGATGCGAAGGGCAATGTCCGCTATTTCTTCATTCACGACGGTGGTGTGTTCTCACTGACCCAGCCGATTGACGGCAATCCCGCCAACCCCGCCAACGGATCCACCATTGGCTTCCGCTGCGGTTCGGGTGAAAAGGTGAAGGAATTGCATGACGTCGCCGTGGCCAATGGCGGTACCTCGATCGAAGATCCGCCAGGCGTGCGCGACGGCGGCATGGGGCCGATGCACCTTAGCTATTTCCGAGATCCGGATGGCCACAAGATCTGCGGCATTCATCAGGGTGCTTAGGCATCAGGGAGCCTAAACGCACTATGCGCGGTGAAGCGGGATTGCTGGCGGACCTTGCGGCGCTCGCCATTCCCTTTGCCGCGCATGAGCATCCGGCGGTTTTTACCGTTGAGGAAAGCAGCCGGATTGATGCGGAGATCCCCGGCGCACACACCAAAAACCTGTTTTTGAAAGATGCCGGCGGCGCGTTCTGGCTGGTCACAGTGCCGGCGGAGGCGCGGGTCAATCTAAAGGCGCTGCCCCAAGCCATGGGGAGCAAGCGGGTGAGTTTCGGCAATGCGCAGGATATGGAACGACTGCTTGGCATTGCGCCCGGATCGGTGACTCCGTTGGCGGCGATCAACGCACAGCCGGGCAGCATTACTGTGGTGCTGGACGCCGGTTTGGCGGCGGCGGACAGAGTCAATGTGCACCCGCTGCGCAACACCGCAACGCTGGGCCTTTCAGGCGCGGCAATCCTTGATTTGCTGCGCCATTGGGGCCACCAGCCGCTGACCGTATCGATACCAGTGCAGGAACAGTTATGACCTTGGAAACCCAATCCACCAACATCAGCCACGAAGGCGTTCAAGGCGTGTATCGGCATGCCTCGGCGGTGACAGGCACCGACATGACTTTTT
>JBGSLY010000416.1:0-5501 GCA_041740435.1 Parasphingorhabdus sp. | reverse complement strand
ACGTTGCGGTTCCAAAATTTGCGCCGCTTGCCGGTCACAAAGCGCAGCGGACGAGGGTCCGCAAGCGGCTTGCCATCAAGATTGGCGAGCAGCGTATCCGCCGCTTCCTCATCGCTGATATAGTCGGAGGCATAGACATAGCCGTTGCCAATCCGGTGCTGCAGCGGAATGCGCCACTGCCATCCTGCCGCACGCGCCGTTGCACGGGTATAGGGTGTCAAGTCTCCGCCCAATTCACACGGCACCGCCAGCGCGCGATTGCAGGGCAGCCATTTCGACCAGTCGTCATAACCGGTATTGAGCGCCCCCTCGATCAGCAGCCCTCTAAATCCGGAGCAATCGAGGAAAATGTCGCCCTCGACCCGTTGACCATTGTCCATTGTTACGGCGGCGACATGGCCGGTTTCGGGATGGAGCGGCACATCAACCACTTTGCCCTCGATCCGCTCGACACCGTCCGCCTCAGCTTTTCCGCGCAGAAACTTTGCATAAAGTCCGGCGTCAAAATGAAAGGCATAGGGCATATCGGGCAAAGAGTCGGCGGTGCGAGGCTTGCCGCGCTGCATCCGGCCCGCGCGAGCCGCCGCTTCGTTCAGCGAATAGGCAGCCAGCGGCTTCGCCGTCCCTTCTGCACGGGCCCGGGTCCAATAATGTTGAAAAGGAAGAATCCCGACATCACGGCCGATGGCCCCGAAGGCGTGCATATAGCTATGGCCGGGCCGCAGCCAGTCTGCAAACTCTATACCAAGTTTGATTGTGCCCTGTGTCGCTCGCAGGAAAGCATTTTCGTCTATCCCAAGCGCGGAATTATAAAGGTTGATCTGCGGGATGGTGGCTTCGCCAACGCCGACGGTGCCGATGTCTTCGGACTCAACCAGTATCACGCGATACCCATTGTCGCGATATTGACCTAGCAACGCGGCAGCCATCCAGCCGGCGGTGCCGCCGCCCACGATAACAATCGTCACCTGATTATGAAGCTGCTGCACCTTTGGCTCCAAATCGAAATAATATCAGACTGTCTTCGCAGCTTCGCATCTTGGCCGCAAGCCGTCCATACACCGAGCAAAAAAGGCGGGGCTCTTCTGTGTTACCACAGCATCACCCCGCCCAATGCGACCCCGGGAGGGATTAAAATTTATACGCAACGCCCAGATAGAAATCCCGACCATAGCGTTGATAGTCGATGACCCGGCGGGTATCGCCACCTTCGTAGGTGATGAAAGGCCGGTCGGTCAGGTTTTTCGCCTGCAACTGGATCGACAATCCTTCCAACGCGGAGCCTTCCTGGAACTCATAGCCGATCTGCGCATCCAAAATGCCTTCAGGCTTTGCTTCGCGGAAGGTCGGGTTGGCCGACAGACCAGCGACTTCGCCTAGGAACTTGGAGCGGTAACGATAAGCCACCTTGGCCTGGAAACCGTCCTTTTCATAATAGGCTTCGGCGGTCCCGACCCATTTCGACAGACCCGGTACGGTGATCGGCGCAGGATTGCCGCCCAGACGCACCCGGCTTTCGGTGTAGGACAGGCTGGTGAAGATACCGAAGCCATCCAAAGCAGAACTGAAATTGGCGAACGGCAGCGATAGTGTCGCTTCAGCACCCAGAATATGGCCCTTACCATTATTGCTGGGTCCGGATACCCGGCCAACGGTCGTGCCAATCTGATCGCGAACCGCCTGCGGAAGACCATCAACAGCCGCAGCAAAGTCGAACAGGAAGCTGTCGTTGCTGTTGACGAAGTCGGTCAGCGCCTTGAAATAGCCAGCGACGGAGAAATAGCCGCCATTGGCGAAATATTTTTCTGCCGACATATCAACGTTGGTCGACTTATAGGGCCGCAGCATGGTATTGCCACCGCGCGAATTGAAGAAACTTTCGCCCGGTGTTGTTGACCCCAGCCGCGCAAAGTCAAAACTGACTTCCTGATTGACGCGCAGCTGATCAAGCCGCGCCCGCACCATCGTCTGCGATGCCGCCGCCCGGATGTAGAAGCGATCCCCCAATTCTACCGAGAACGATGCGCTGGGCAGGAAATCGGTATAGCTCTCTTTCGCAAAAGCGGGAGCAACAACCAGTTCCGAAATTCCGTCGCCATTTACGTCCTGGAATGCCGAAGAGCTTCCAGTCGAATTCTGCTTTGAATGAACCACCTGGATCCCGATCGAACCCTGCAGATTTTTGCCGCCCAGGTCGCCATCGAGATTGAGCTGTGCATAGCCGGTCAGGATTTTCTCTACGACATTGTTATCACGAACCAGCGAAACCGGACGGTTGTCGAACACGGAATTGAGGGTATTGTTAAACAGATACAGCGGATCCAGCGCCAGCATCGCCGGGACGCCGAGATAATCGAGCGAGACCGTGCTATCCAAAACTGCTTCCGGCGGCACCGGCACGAAGGTCGGCGTACCACTGGCCACGGTGCAGTTTTGACCTGCGCCTTTGGGGCAAAGGAAGAACGACGTGAACGCGCTGGTCTTTTTGCGGCGGCTGTAATTTACGCCAACTTCCCAGCTGTCGAGCAGGCCGGCGTCGGCGAATTCACCGTCAAGGCTGGCGCGCAGGGCCTTCAGATCGTCCTTAAAGCTCGGCCGGTTGAGGAAGCCCGCCTGAACAACTGCAGTGGTCCCGTTAAAGCCCCAACCGCGCGGATCGGTGATCCCGATAATGTTGGTATCGGTATAGTCCAGCGTCGGGACGATATCAAAAGTACCATTGGGATTTTGCGTAATCCGGATGGTGTCGCCCGGTCCGGCGGTGTTGTAGCCAACGCCCGAATAGGTCTCGAGCAGGAAGTCGGTGCGCTTGGCCTTGGACCAGCTGGCATCGACGGTGACGTTGATCGAATCGCTGACCGCTAGCACGTTGTTCCAGCCAATTGACAGATTGTCGGCATCGCGCTTGTTGATATCATTGCGTTGCACCGCGTGTACGTTGGACAACGTCACATCGGTGGCGAAACCGTCAACAGCGGTGAAGCTCTCGACGACCGCGCCGCTGCCCCAACCGGGGTTAATCGGGAATTCGATCCCGCGCAGACGCTGCGTTTCCTTAAACTTCGAATAGAGCACATCGATGGTCGAATGGAAATTGTCGCTGGGTTGATATTCAATCGTACCAACCACACCATAGCGTTTCAACAAGTTCGACTGCACATAGGGCTTGGCGCCGCCAAGAATGAAATTGCCGCCGACTTCGCCTGCATTGGGAAAGCCCCAAGCGTTATACCGCTCGTTCTGCGACGGGGTGTGCGATGCCGAAACGCCGATGGCGATACCCAGCGTGTCATCTGCAAACTGATCGACATAGGTGCCGGATGCACGGAAACCATAGCGAGTGCCGTCTGGGTTAAGAGCCTTTTGCCCGTTCATTTGAGCGCGGGCCTGAACAGCAACAATCCGGTCGGGCTGTGCCAGCGGACGGAGCATCCGCAGGTCGACAGTGCCGGAAATGCCAGCCGGAACGATATTCGCCTGTGCTGATTTGTAGACGACTACGTTGCGGAAAAATTCGGAAGGATATTGGTCAAATTCAACGCCGCGGTTGTCACCGACGGTAACTTGCTCCCGACCGTTCAGAAGCGTGGTGCTGAAATCAGGACCAAGACCGCGGATCGAAAGGCGCTGATCGCGGCCTTCCAAACGCTGTGCGGTTACACCGGGCAGACGGGCGAGCGAGTCAGCAATCGACACATCGGGTAATTTGCCGATATCTTCCGCCGAGATCGAATCGACGATACCGTTGGTGGCTTCTTTCAGCTTCGCCGAACTGGCGAGCGATGCGCGAATGCCGGTGACGACAATGGCATCGCCGCTTTCTTCGTCTTCGCTCTGGGCAAAGGCGATCTGAGGCGCGCACGCGAAAAGTGCAAGACCGATGGCGGTTTTACTGACGCCGCGGCGGATAGTGGAACTGGATTTCATGAATGTAACTCCCCTGATTCTTCTGGCCTGATGCTGACGGAAAGTCCGAAAGGCTGAAGGAGAGCGATCCCTGTGACCGTTCAACATCCTCCCGCAATCGTGGGTCTTCCCATCGTCAGTATCGCTGTTGCGCTCAATCTTTGCCGTCCGCCATAAGGCATACGTATACGCATATTATGCACGCGTGCGGCATGTCGCCAAAATGTCACAGGCTTTGGTTTGCTGCTCAATCCAGAAACAGGTTCAACGTCAGCCGCCCGGTCGTAGGATCAGGATCGGCAACAAAATTTGGCGGCAAGTGCGCGCAGTGCAGCGCATTGCCGCGATAAATCAATGCGCGGTTATACAGCCCTTCATACATCGCAGTCTGCTCATAAATGGCGGTATTACCGTATATATAGCCGGGGGGCGGTTCACCGTGCAGCGCAAGATCGGCGGAAAGCTGGGCTTCGAATGCAGCAAAGCTTGTCTGATCAACGCTCTCCAGCCGAGTGGCGCGGTGGCGATAAAAGGCCGTGCCATCGCTGTGACTGGGGCTGAGAAACACCAGCACCGCCAGTCGCTCAGGCTCGAGTCCATCAAAATGCGGCAACCGCTGAATTAACGTCAGATCCTTTGGCGCAGTGGTGACCAGCGAAAAGAAAGCCTCCCGAAATCGAGGCGCACGGGTGAGCTCAAAGGCATCGGCAATATGCTGCTCCAACCCGCGCAGCATTGGCATCACCCCCTCGGCAGGCAGTGGATAGCGCAATCCGGGATAATGCGGACCCATCGGCTCAAACGGCCGCTCTGCCGCAAAATCGCGTAAAACCTGCGGATGCGGCAGAAATTCATCCACGCAGATCAGCGGCTGTTGTTCGGCTCCGTGGTGGTGAAGGGATATCTGGCGCGACATGACAAAGCGTCAATGCATAAAGTTTGCATAATTTTCCAGACCCTTTAGATTGTCCCCATCACCGGGCAAGGATCCGGTGAATTGGGAGTGGATCGTGGGGCGCAATCCGTCGATTAAGACGACTTCATTCGATATCGCCTATCTGGCGGGTGTCTCTCAGCCGACGGTGTCCAGGGCGCTGCGCGGCAGCAAGTCGGTTAGCGAAGCGACGCGCGAGCGTATTCAGCGGATCGCACGGGAACTCAACTACACCGTCGACAAGAATGCTTCCAGCCTGCGGTCGCAACGCGCACACACATTGGCCTTGCTGTTTTTCGAAGACCCCACCCCCGACGATTCGATGATCAACCCGTTTTTCCTGTCGATGTTGGGATCGATAACCCGGCAATGCGCGCTGCGTGGATACGATCTGCTGATTTCATTCCAGCAAATGGCCAATGATTGGCACATGGATTATCAAGATAGCCATCGCGCCGACGGGCTTATTTTGCTCGGCTATGGCGACTATCAACTCTACCGCGGCCGCTTGGAGCATCTCGTCGAACAAGGCACCCATTTCGTTCGCTGGGGGTCGGTGTCGGATGACAGCATCGGTTTGACCATCGGATCGGACAATTGCGGGGCCGGACGGATAGCGGGCGAGCATTTGTTATCCATCGGCCGCAAAAAAATTGCCTTT
>JBGSLY010000415.1:0-1766 GCA_041740435.1 Parasphingorhabdus sp. | reverse complement strand
CGCGCGCGCCGCGCAGCTTTTCCCCCTCGACCGCGCGGCTCGCGCCCATCGGCATGCTGTCGATCATGGTGCTGCCGTCCGGCGCGCTCTTGGGCAGGCCCTCGGCGGCGAGCTTCAGCTTGGCGTTGAAATAGGCGTCCTCCGACACGGTGATCGCGCCCGACGTTGCGTCAAAGCCGTAAGCGATGCCGCTCTTGTCGAGCACCTCGACCACCGCGGCCTGATCGGTTTCGGGCAGGCCGCGAAACAGGTCGCGCTGCGGCGGCTCGCGAAGAACAGCCCAAGCACCTAGCGCCAAAATCACCACCAAAAGCAATGCAATCGCGGGCAACGCTTTACGGAATGCCGGTTGGTTGCCGATGCCGCGCAGCTGGCTTTGCCATGACGCCCAACCGGATCGACCCATAGGCGCAGGCTGGGTATCACGCCGGTTGACCGGATCGAGGATTTCTTGCGATGGAGAGAGGCTAAGTTCGCTCATATCAGACCGGCATGCTCATGATATCTTTGTACGCGGCCAGCAGCTTGTTGCGCACCTGCAAGGTTGCTTCGAATTCGAGTGAGGCCTTTTGCTTGGCCAACATCACCGCGACCACATCGCTGGTTTTGCCGGTTTCATAGGCGTCGGTCAGCGCGCTTGCCTTGGCCTGACTTTCGTTGACCCCGGCAACAGCCGACTGCATCGCCGCTCCGAAACTTGGCGGCGGTGGCGCGGTTTTATTGGCAACAGGCGCGGACAGATCGACCGCAGCACGAAGCGCCTTGTTCTGATCGAGCACGGTGCGACGCAACGCCAGCAGGCTGGAGGTATCAATGCCGCTCATAGAACAACCTCGGTCAAAAGCGGCGCCCCGGAACGGCACTTGTGGGGATGGGCGGAAATTGCCCAGTGCCCATTCCGGGACGCAGCCTGACCAGCGCGGGTCCAGACCAGTTTGGATCCCCGCGAACCATAAACTGCATTGGGCCGATAGCGGTGCATGTCGGGTCTCATTCGATCCCAGATTTTACCCCACATACGCATGCCTTGCCCCATATTCTGGTCATCGCCGGTGTCAGAATTTAGGTTTCTGACATCGGTATGCGTGGTATTCTGCAAACCCCGTGCCAAAACGCGCAGGATATTTTTATCCTTATATATCAGCATGTTATTCCTTTCAGAAAATTGCCAGGGGGTCAGTGCGCTGACGCCGCGTCATAGGTTTGACGCATCGTCAAGACGCTGACCCTCTCACATTTCCCTAAATCTTCTGATCGGCGGTCCGTTCTGTGGCTCATGAACACCCGGCTTGAAGCGGAGTGCTCATTTGGACTTTAACGAAAGGAACCGACCAATGACCGTCATTGGAACAAATGTGACTGCACAGCGCGCAGGCTATGCGTCAAACATCGCCGAAATGGGCCTCGCCAAATCGATTGAACGCCTGTCGACCGGCCGCCGGATCAACAGCGCCAGCGATGATGCCGCAGGCCTTGCCATTGCCAGCCGGATGACCGCCGAAGTGCGCGGCCTCAACATGGCAATCCGCAATGCACAGGACGGCGTCTCGCTCGCCCAGACCGCAGAAGGCGGTATGAACGAGATCGGATCGATGCTGCAACGGATGCGTGAATTGGCTGTTCAGTCGGCAAGTGGCACCCTGACCGATCCGGACCGCGACAATTTGCAGGTCGAAGTGGACGAGTTGCTGGCCCAGATCGATGATGTCGCCAACCGCACCAAGTTCAACGATGTTGCCTTGCTCGACGGCACCAACGCCACCATT
>JBGSLY010000414.1:0-2411 GCA_041740435.1 Parasphingorhabdus sp. | reverse complement strand
TCCGTCGGACAACCGCCGGGCCATGGCATTGGCATGTCCCGCCAATTCCAGCCACAATCCGCCGTCCAAATAGCCCTCAAACTGCGCCGCCAGATAGCGCATTTTGGACCATAAATGCCCGGTGCGTTTCCGGTGCCATTCGGTGACGCGGGCCAGATCAGGGTTAAAAAATACCACAGCCTCTGCCGCCAGACAGCCGTTTTTGGTGCCGCCAAAGCTCAGTACATCAACGCCGGACTTCCATGTTGCTTCCGCCGGGCTGCATCCGCTGGCCACCAGCGCATTGGCAAAGCGCGCGCCGTCCATATGCACCTTTAGCCCGCGGCTGTGCGCCTTGGAACAGAGCTCGGCGAGCGCAGCGGGATGATAGACGGTGCCGCATTCACTGACATTGGTAATCGACAGGGCATGGGGAACCGCGCCGTGCGGCGGATGGCTGGGCAATTGGTCCAGATAGCGTGCCACGATCGCGGGCGTCAGCAGCCCGGATTCTCCCGGCAAAGGGCAAAGCTTTGCCCCGCCGGTGTACAGCGCGGGCAAGGTGTTTTCATCGAGATTGATATGACTCGATTCATAGCACAGCACCGCGCCATAGGGCGGACAGATGCTGGTCAGTGCGATCCCGTTCGCGGCGCTGCCGGTGGTGACGAAATAGACCGCGCACTCCCGCTCAAAAATCTCCGATATCTGCGCCGTAACCTGTGCGGTCAGCGGGTCATCGCCATAGGAGGCGGCTGATCCGGAATTTGCGCGCATTACTGCGTCCATAACGGCGGGATGGGCGGGGGCGGTATTGTCAAAAGCAAAGAACATGCGGGTGTTTCTATCGGGGTCGTAGCTTTAATCAAGCTTATCACTGTTTTAAGCGTTCGCTGCTATGTCCCGAACCGACATGACCGATTCAAACTCTGCCAAACCCCGCGTTCTCACGATATTCGGCACGCGCCCCGAAGCGATCAAGCTGTTTCCCGTCGCTCGGGCGCTGGCGGGATGCGAAAATCTGCAATCTTTGGTCTGTGTGACTGCACAGCACCGGCAGATGCTCGACCAAGTGCTGGATATAGCGCAGCTTGCTCCCGATTTCGATCTGGATGTGATGAAAGCGGACCAATCGCTCGACGCACTGACCGCGCGTCTGCTCACCGGCATTGGCGAGGTGCTTGATCAGTGCAAACCTGCCCGGGTAATCGTGCAGGGCGATACTGCCACCGCGATGTGCGGCGCGCTCGCCGCCTATTACCGGCAAATCCCGGTCAGCCATGTCGAGGCGGGCCTGCGCAGCTATAATATCTATCACCCCTGGCCCGAGGAAGTGAATCGCAAGATCATCGGCACCATCGCCGATCAGCATTTCGCACCGACCGACACCAGCGCCGCCGCGCTGGCCAAGGAAAACATCCCCGGCGCACACATCCATGTGACCGGAAACACGGTCATCGACGCGCTCAATGTCACCGTTGCCCGGATTGCAGAGCAGCCGGAATTGGCGAACGGATTAGACGCACTGGCGCAGAAGTTCGCGAGCCGCCGGATCATCGGCGTCACCAGCCATCGGCGGGAGAATTTTGGCGATGGCCTGTCGGGAATCGCCGCCGCAATCCGCACTTTGGCCGCGCGTGATGACGTTGCAGTCATCTTCCCCGTCCACCTCAATCCCAACGTCCGCGCCGTCATGCATAGCGCACTGGCCGGGCTCGACAATGTCGCGATGATCGAGCCGCTCGACTATCCGCATTTCGTCCGGCTGCTGACGATGGCGCACTTCATGCTGACCGACAGCGGCGGTGTGCAGGAAGAAGCGCCCGCGCTCGGCAAGCCTGTCCTTGTCATGCGCGACACCACCGAACGCCCGGAAGGGGTGGCGGCGGGCACCGCCCTGCTGGTCGGGACATTGGCGGAGCGGATCGTGGCGGAGGCCAGACGCTTGCTGGACGATCGCGCGCACTACACCGCGATGGCACAGGCGCATAATCCGTTCGGCGACGGGCATAGCAGCGAGCGGATCGCCGCGTTGGTGGCGGGGGCGGTGGGGTAGATCACCCCAGCAACAGGCTCGCATCACCATAGGAGTAAAACCGGTACTCTTTTGCAATCGCATGGGCATAGGTGGTCTGCATCACCTCACGGCCCATTAGCGCGCTGACCAGCATGAACAGGGTGCTTTTGGGCAAGTGGAAGTTGGTCATCAGGCCGTCAATCCCTTTGAACCGATAACCGGGGGTGATGAATATGTCGGTGTCGCCGGTGAACGGATGGATGATGCCATCATCGCCTGCCGCGCTTTCGATCAGGCGCAGGCTGGTGGTCCCAACGGCGATGATCCGGCCACCGTTTGCGCGGGCGGCGTTGAGCCGAGCGACGGTGTCCGGTTCGATCCGGCCCCATTCGCTATGCATCTGATGGTCGGCGGT